>NZ_JBSSFD010000031.1:0-57035 GCF_054062295.1 Lysinibacillus sp. TE18511 | reverse complement strand
GACGTTGACGTGTCATAGTAGCACGCTCCTTTTTTTAATAGTCTAAGTTTACAACCCCTTATTTTATCTGTCCAACTTAGTGTAGCCTATCCAGATAGTATTTATAATAGATGCAAGCTTTACAAATATCTCAATTGAAACGAAAAATAATTCCAAAGAATTTATCCATGAATGAGAACCTAATAATGATTTAGAAAATTATATTGTCTCAACTATTATTCAAGGTTTTAAATAAGGTTTAATTAACTGCAGATCCCAATATAGAAGGGAAAATATTAGCCGTTACGAGTAGTACGATTGAATTGTCATTTGCTACGGGGATTAAGCAGTTTTTGACGGATACATGGTTACAGCAAGGATATTTAGAAACGATGGAAGATTAAATGAAGCGTATTCGGGATTTTTTCGAATACGCTTTTATAGTAGTGCTATTTTGTAGGGGGACAGGATCCTCTTGGCCAATGCCACTCTGCATAATCATTAAGTTGTAACTGGTATTATGATTTTAACTTTTATAATCAAAGTTTAGATATTATTTTAAATCATTGAAAACGTTTCAAACAGGAGTACTCATTATTATATTTTATGATAAACAAAGGTTTAAACATGTAATTACCATATGTTATACATTAAAGTGTAAATTACCATATGTTATACATTAAAGTGTAATAGTGGTATTGTATAAAAAGATAGACTTTTCGCTCAATTTAAAAAAGGAAGGAGTTTTCATTATGTTATCTTTTTCTAAACCAGATGTAGAACAGTTTTTACGAACATTTTCGATTGGTGATTTTGCGGTTAGTCCAGATGAAAAACAACTAGTTTTCAGTACAAATTTAAGTGGCAAGTATAATTTATGGGCCATGAATTTACCCAATACGTTCCCGACGCCGCTTACTTTTATTGACCAGAGCTGTCAAGGCCTTCTCTATGATAAACAAGGACGGTTCATCATTGCCGGTTTTGACCAAAACGGGAACGAAAATACGCAATTTTATGGACTTCCACTTCAAGGTGGGACAATGAAGAAAATTATTTATGAAGAAGGAACTCGCAATTCCGGGCCAATTTTATCCGAAGATGGGAACAAGCTTTATTATACATCTTCGAAAGGAAATCCAACGTATTTAAATGCATATGTCTATGACTTGGTGACTGGTGAGGAAGAAACAGTTCTTGAGGGAAAAGATGCGCCCACTTTTTTAATCGATTTTAGCCCAAATGAAGAGGTAGCCCTCTACTATAAACATTTTGCTAATACGTATACACTCCTATACGCCAAACGAGGAGAGGAACATATTCTTCTGACACCGACAACAGATCAGCAACATACGGTCAGTGACGCAGTTTTTGTATCCGATGAGCTCATCTATTTATTAACGAATTACGATGCTGATTTTACCTATTTGGCTTCGTATAATTTAGAGACAAATGAGTTTGTAAAATTGAAAGATTTAGAGAATGAAAGCTTTACTACGTTGAAATATAACAAAGAAAAGCAGTGCCTGTATGTAATTAGTGAAAAAGGTGTAGAAGATCATTTATACATGCTTGATTTGCTATCGAATAATTGGGAAGAACTAGATTCACCGTGCAGTGTCATCGAAAAGCTTATAGTCACAAAATCCGGTAGTTTATATTTATTAGGAAGAAGTGCTACGAAGCCGATTAATATTTATCAATTTAAGGAAAATGGATGGACATCTTTAACGGAATACACAGTTCCAGGTGTAGATCAAAGCGAATTAGTTGAGCCGGATGTGATTACTTATTCTTCTTTTGACGGACTTGAAATTGAGTCCTTATTTTTCAAAGCTAAAAAGGAAAATGATAATGGTGAAATCATCTTTTGGCCGCATGGTGGTCCGCAAGCTGCAGAGCGTAAATTTTTTAGAGCTTCCTTCCAATTCTTTTTAAATCATGGGTATAGCATCTTTGCTCCGAATTTCCGTGGTTCAACAGGATATGGATTGGCATTCACGAAAATGGTAGAAGGAGATTGGGGACACGGTCCACGCCTTGATAATGTAGCTGGTCTCGACTGGCTCATTGATAGTAACTACGCGGAAAAAGGCAATATTTTATTGATGGGCGGAAGTTATGGAGGATACATGGCCTTATTGCTTCACGGTAAACATGCTGATTATTTCAAAGCAGTAGTGGATATATTTGGTCCATCTGATTTGTTCTCATTTATCAACTCGGTTCCTGAAGACTGGAAGCCAATTATGGATCAATGGGTAGGAAACCCTGAAAGAGACAAGCAAAAACTCATTGAATACTCACCATTAACATATCTAGAAACCATGGTCAAACCAATGCTAGTTATCCAAGGAGCGAATGACCCACGTGTTGTGAAAGAGGAATCTGATCAAATCGTACAAGCTTTAAAAGATAAAGGTCGTGATGTCGAGTACATGCTTCTTGAAGACGAAGGACATGGGTTCTCTAAAAAAGAAAATGAAATTGCTGTTTATCAAAAAATCCTCTCATTTTTGAATCAATTCGTTGGATCTAAAGTGAAAGCATAACGGAAATACTGTTTGAAGTTAAATGAAAAAACTGGGTTCTACGATGGTAGGACCTAGTCAATTGTTAATGCTTATCAATATAAAAAATACAAAATTTGACATCGTCACTACTACCTTTATTATTTTCTTTTAGATGACTTCCCATAATAACATTCTTGTTTTATTCGATTTATGCACTATCCAGACGATGGACAAATAGCACTTTCGATAGTGAAAAACGAACATCCGTATTTATTTCTTGTGGAAAGTTCGTTTTTAATCCTCTGATAGGATTTTAGCAAACAATCGTCGCTAACTATATCAGGGTGAATCAAATGCTTTATGATTTTCATAAATGTTCAGATAGAAAAACGAGATTGGTCGCGTTCTAAATAGAAAATAGCTAATGTAGATCCGTTAATGTCATATAAACTGGGAAATTATCATCAGTCTTTGATGATTCAATCCCGTGCGTAAAATCATTAGCAAGGCAGTGTTCTTTTAGATATTATTTAGTAAATGATTTTAGGAAGAAATTTTTCAGTTCACCGAGCGAGTTTTTTCTTTTAATGATCCTAATGGATATTGGAAAAAGCAAAGTATTTGGGTCTTGGTGGTATCGTTTAAACAGGTTGAACAGCCATGATCCGTTAAAAAGTTAAGAAAAGTTGTAAATCGTATTCAAAACTAGTGACTTTATTAACCGAGAAGTTTTTTTCAATCTCGACATACAATACAAATTCATCGATGGGCTGCGTTGTAAATGCAAGTATAAAACCTCTCAATAATTAGGATCTGTACAAAATCATTCTATTATCGAATCGTAAAAGAGGAATGTTATCGTTTACATGAAAAGTAAAAGTATATGGATCTTCACAAGTGCAAGTTGAAAAGTTCTATGGGGAAATGAAATATCCAAGTCCCCCTCCACGCCAAATAATTTTAGTTTACATAATATAAATACCTTGGTCACAACTTATTAATTATCGGATGCTTCTTATAATTTATCGTACAAAAGGGGATTATTCGTTTAAATAATGCTAATTATCGTTTAATGTAGATTTGTCCAATATTCATAAGAATTATTCATAAGAGTGAACAAATAACAAAGTGAAACCGAGATACGGATAGTATTATATATTGCTTATGAGTTATTTAATACATACAAATATTGAAGGAATAAGGAAAAGCTGTAGTCTATAGTTGTAGAAAATCATTGAGGTGTTCACCCTATATTATGTAAAATAAAGAACGCTAAATACTTTTATTGTGCGCTGTGAGAGCGATCGAGATGGGCAACGGTACGTGTTACTGAATCTCGATACGTTTCACAGCGTTAAAGAACAGTAAAGTAAAGAACCTGTTAAGGATTTGGAAATAGCTGAGAAAGAATCTCCTAGAGTAGATAATCAATGCGAGATTGAAACAAGTGATGGTATGCTAGCTATTGGTGATTCTTTAATGATAGCTATTACTTCAAGCTTACAAGAAATATATCCTAACATTACAATTGATGCAAAAATTGAGCGCTGTTATGATATTAGATGGAGGCACTACTGAATTAACGTGTTCAGTAGGTTTACCGAAGAATGTAAAAATTGATGATACTTTGATTCAACATATAGTTGATGATTCTATTAGGAATGTTTCTGAAACAGAAAACGTAACAATTGAAAATACAAAAATAATAATTGAGAACTAACAACATAATAGTCGCTATATGGATTAATGAGGTGGTAATGAGGAAAAAAATCTGCTGAACATTATTGGATCGATGATGGTATCTTCTGGTGTTGGCATCATTAATTCGACCATCATATTAATGATGTAACGTGGCGTACTGAACCAAGCCCACCAACACCAATGTGTTGCTCACTGTTGGTAAAGAAAGTTTAATAGTTGAGATGCATTAGTAAAAATTCTTTTACCTGATGAACTATCGTGCCTGTTAGCGTAAGACTACATGCCATTATTACATAATAGGCAACCATGACAAGATAGAAGAACTTTATGGTTCGAACATTTTGGGAAACCAATAGGTATTGTAGGTTCCTCATCTGACTCGTCTGTAACCCAGTAAGTGTAATAACTCTCATCTACAAATTCTTCATGAAAATTAGTTATTAATAAACATAAATGATTTAAATTCCTTACTACCATGTACTCATTTGGAGTGTAATTTAAATCTTCCCATCTGCATTTATTAATTGCACCATCAATAACAGACAACAAAAATCTTTTTAGCTCGATAAAATCCATTTTCGTCCAAGGCATCTCACTAATGCTAAAACCCACAGTTCCAATACCTACAACTGATTGATCTCTTTGATTCAACCAAACGATAAACTCTTTCTCTCTGGTTGTTACTGCTAAGTCTGACCCACTTAATGCTAGTACATCGAGAAACACATTAGTGGCGCCATTGGACATAGAGAGTGACTCAACAATTTTTTCATCGCAATTGTCACATAAAGTTATTGTGTTTCCCATGTAAATGATCACCTCGTCACTATTACGTACAAATTATATCACGTTATACTGCCCGTTAGAGTCATATGAATCATATTCCTAATTGGAGTCACGGATACTGTCATATGCGTAATTACTCTAAATCTTTCTCGCCGAGAGGAGGAAAAAAACACGAATGTTTAAACGACCTTTTACTTTATCTTGGATTACCAAAAGCGTAATACCCATCTTCTTTATAGTCATTTTCCCAAAACGGTTGCATAAGTGTAACCTCTTTTCTGTAAACTCTCTTAGCAAAGAAATTATAACATGGTAGAATATAGATTGATATATATGGTAAATGGTGTAATGAACTATATTCAATAATCTAATGTAAGGAGCGAAAATACATATGGCGAGGAAGAGAAAAACGTTACCGAAAAATTTTAATGAACTAATTGAAGCAGGTGATATTGCGGCATTACAAGAGGTATTTACAAAGTGCGAGCTAGATGCATATGGTGGTTATAGTAAAACAACAGCCTTAAGTTTTTTTAATGTACCGGATGAATTGGTTCGCTGGCTCGTGGAACAGGGGGCAAATATAAATGCGAGAGACAATTACAAAAGATCGGCTTTACATAATCAGGCAATAAGTTGGCGGGGGAATATTGAATTGCTTCTTGAGTTAGATGCAGATATAGAAGCCTTGGATTATCAAAACGAAACACCTTTATTTGCTGCGGCTGCTTTTTTTAAACCAAATGCGGTGCGCACATTGGTTTCTAAAGGCGCAAATATTAGCGCGATAAATATGATGAATGAGACGCCTTTGGACAAAGCTTTAGCAGTATGTAGAAATATAAATATTGTTGATCTAGTAGAAGTTTCTGAGATTTTTCTGAGCGCGGGTATAGCTGTAACGCCGGAAATGAAAAATTCTATTAAGCGAATTGGAAAAGACTTTGAATTTCACAGAGAAGGTTTTAATAAAGAATATTTGAACGAAACGGATGAGGCACTTTCCCGTCTTTATGAGCTATTTGATGTTCCACCAGTAGAGAAGCGAAAAACGCATGATGGTACGTCTCCAATAACAGTATTTACAAAGGGCTGGCAGGCTCAACATAATGAACTTTGGAATTTATTAATTCCTTCGCAAGGACATGCGCAAACTGTACAAGGAGAGGTTATTCGTATTACTGGTAAAGTCTCATACGAAATTTTAGATAACGGCGGCATCAACTGGGATAATGATTTTCGTAAAATGCTCAAAAGTTTGAACCATTACTTTAGCTTAGGTACGCCATTACATCCCGCTGTACTTCAGGAGTCTATCACATTAGCGAAAGAACTTCACAAAGGCGATGGAGATGAGGAACCTGCGAGACTATGCGAGTTGGCAGTGCAATGGGTACTTAGCAATCCGAATCCGATTATTTTAGAACAGCCCGAATATAAGCGCTAACATATTTAACGAATCCAATAAACATTTTTATAAACAATAATATCCACTTTTCTAAGCACTTAACGGCTAAGAAAAGTGGATATTATGTCGTATGTGATGCAACGTGAAGCGGGTAGGTGGGAGGCCTGCCTTTTTCAACACATCTTTAAAGATGACATGTAAACCCCGCGGATCTAATGCTTTATGATTTTTATTTAGAAAAACAGGTTCTAATGGATAAATTTGATATGATCTTAAAGAAGCTTTATAGGATGCCAGAAGCGGAATTAAGTGTGGATGAAGGGGCAATATACGTTCTTTTTTCCCTTTTCCATCTATTCGAATCGTTTCATTAATCAAACCAATTTGTTCCCATGTTAATGAAACAAGCTCAGAACGTCTCAGAACTGTTGTTGCTAACAAATTAAACATTATTCCGCGTCGAAAAACGTGGTTGGTCGCGTTCTAAATAGCCAAATAGCTGCTTTAGATCCGTTAATGTCATATAGAATAGGAAGTTTATCATCGGTTTTCGGTGATTCAATTCCATGAGTAAAATCATTCGTCAGGTAGTGTTCTTTTAGACAATATTTGGTGAACTATTTTAAGGAAGAAATTTTTCGGTTGACCGAACGAGGTTTTTGTTTTAATGATCCTAATAGATATTGGATAAAGCGACGTACTTGGGTCTTGGTAATCTCATTTAAACAGGTTGAACAGCCATGATCCGTTAAAAAGCTTAAGAAGAGTTGTAAATCTTATTCATAACTAGTGACTGTACTAACCGAGTAATTTTTTTCAATCTCAATATACAATACAAATTCATCAATGGCTGCGTGTAGTTGCAAGTATAAAACCTCCAGATATCGTATTAAACAATAATTATTTTCTATAGAAAATCATCCCATTATCATAAAAGAGGAGCGTTATCGTTCACATGAAAATTATAATGAACTTCAGAATTACAAGTCGAAAAGTACAGATATTATGGGTAGTCGACGTATCCAAGCCCTCCTCCATGCCAAATAATTTTAGTTTACATAATATAAATACCTTGGTCACAACTTTCTAGTTATCGGAAGTTTCCTATAATTTATCGTTCAAAAGGGGATTATTCGTTTAAATAATGCTAATTATCGTTCAATGTAGATTTGTCCAATATTCATAAAAATTATTCAAAGAGTGATGAACATAGCTGGGTGTTTCAGAATCACAATATATGTTCTTTGAGGATCAAAATAATTAAAACCTTTCATTCTACAAAAAACCAATTTAAAAAATTCAAAGTAAAAATTCGATGTTCAGGAATTTAATTAAAATCTAAGAATATGTTAATGAGGTATTCAAAATAATGATGAAAATAGTACCCTCCAAGCTTTTACGGGAGTGTTAGGTAAAAATCAATGAACTGCAATGTATAATCTGAATTTTGTTAAGAGGAATAGAGAATCACTATTAAAGTAACTTGGATAATGTAGGTTTCTTCAATGCTAATGAAGGGAGTGATTATTTGGAAAACGACTGGGACAAAGCTATTGGCTCTCTTTCTAAAATTAAAGTATTTTCAAATCCAAATAACGATCCAGTAACCATAAGTGGTGAAGCTAATGATTTGAAGTGTATAGGTGTTGGGACAGATGCGGCTGTTTTTCAGTCTCTTTCTGCCCCAGCCTATGCATTTAAAATATATGCCAAGGACAAATTACACAAAGTAAAAGTTGAAGCAAATGTTTATCAATTATTAGAAGATTCACCTTTCTTTTCAACATGTTTTGCTTCATATGACGAATATCTTGTTTTAGGCTATGAAGAAGGAACGACTCTCTTTGACTGCATTCTACAAGGTATTCACATTCCAGAACAGGTTGTAAATGAAGTGGAGGATGCAAGAGAATATGTTCGGAATAAGGGCCTCAACCCCCGTGATATCCATTTGAAAAATATTTTACTACAAAATGGAAGAGCAAAAATAATTGATGTCTCTGAATACACATTACAAGGTAATGATTTTCGATGGGAGCATTTAAAAAAAGGATATGAGCAATACTATCATTTAATAGATGGAAATTCTGTGCCGTTTTGGTTAGTAGAAACGATTCGAAAGTGGTATAACCAGCGGGGAAAGAATTCTTCATATGAGGAGTTTACAAAGAATATTTTAAAACTTCTGTTTAAAAAATAATTGAACTAACCGGGGCTTTACTTCATCTATGGAGGAAAAGCCTTTTCTACTTAAACAAACGAAGCAAGTTAGTTGAAGAATATGCTTGTTTAAACATTTAACAATAGGGATCAATGTAAAGCATTAAAAGCTTTACATTGACGTTGAATGGATAGGATATTGTTATGGCATCAAGAGATGTTAGGGATAGGATTTTGAGTCCTAGAAAATCTTGTGTATGGACAAGAATCTACAGACATTAAATATTTTACATATTAATTGATATAGTGAAGAATTGCAAGCCATCCCAAACAGTTTTGGGGTTCAGTTCAACTTTGTTCAAAATGAGATTCATTTTTAGCAGTAAAATCAATTAAAGTATAGCCTTTTTGATTAATTTTTTTATTAAACTAACAAAAATACTTGCAACACCTATTATAGTACTGTACAGTACTAATTATGACAAGGGTAAAACTAATGAATCAAAAACGTGTGATTGAAGTAGCTGCAACATTATTTTTAGAAAAAGGGTTTGCTTATACAAGCATGGATGAATTAGTTCGTGTAAGCAAAGTTTCAAAGTCTAATGTGTATTATCACTTCTCTAATAAGGAAGAATTGTTGGAAGGGGTCGTTGATTATTGGATTGAAATGTATCAATCTGCAATTGATGGCATACTATCTCAAAACCAATTATTAGTTGAAGATCGTATCCAACTGTTTTTAAAGCAATTATCACAAGGAGTTCAGACGAGAGAATATAAGGGGAGCTGTCCATTTATTACGCTTTATATTCAAAGCCCTATAAATGCCACAAAAGTAAAAGAAAAAATAGCTCTTTTTTTTCAAGGATTACAAACGAAAGTTTCTCTATTACTTAAACAAGGGGTAGAGAATGGTGAATTTAGAAAGACAATTAATATTGACGAGGTTGCATCTCTTTTTATTACAAATCTTGAAGGAGCGCTATTTATTTCAGAAACACTGGAGGATGCAACTGTAATCATGAAAACAGTAGATCATTTTTTTAACTTGCTTCGATAAAAGAAGCATTTTTTTTACATCAAATTAGTACTGAATAGTACTAAAAGGAGGATTTATATGAGAACAGTATTTTTAACTGGTGGAACAGGTTTTATTGGAAAGCAATTAGTGAAGGAATTGGCCAAAGAGCATGTTACAATTCTTCTATTAGTGAGATCGAAAAGTAAAGCAACACGCATTTATCAAGAAAGAGGCATCTTAAAAGAGGCAGTTATGCACTTTATTGAAGGTGATTTGACGAAAATAGACTTAGGTCTAAGTGCTGAAGATAAGGAGTTGGTATTGAAAACGGATGTGATTATTCACGCAGGAGGCCCCATGGATATTCAAGCGACAAGCAAAGAGGCAGCTTCCGTATTTTTGAATGGTGCCCAGCATATTAGTGAATTCGCAAAAAATATTCATCAATTGAAGGGATTGCAACAATTTATTCATGTTGTAGGCTATATGAGTCCCTTTGATGATAAAAATAGCAAGATTGCGATAGATGTGTTTAAAGAAGGAAACAATTATTTGAAAATAAAAAATCCATATGAGAGAACAAAGTTTTTAGCAGATCTTTATATCCGTCAACAGGCATCCACAGTAGGTTATCCGCTTTCAGTAATTAATCCACCAACTGTAGTTGGTAGTAGTAAAACAGGGAGTACGGAGCAAACAGGAGGCTTAGGCTTGCTTGTGAGGAGTATGCGAAAAGGGCTCATGCCAGTGATCCCTGGAGGTAAGGAATATAGATTACCACTTATTGCAAACGATGAACTAGCAAAGTTTATTGTGCAGGTTTTCAGATTGGAGCAACCAACTATACAAACATATACACTTGTTGAAGATAAACAACATGATCAGAATATTTCAGAATTATTGGATGCTATGTCTGAAAGTATGAATATGACTGCACCTAAAATTTCTGCCCCAATGCCATTTATGAAAGCACTTATGAATAGTGGCGTAAGCAAAATAACCCAAATTCCTGCTGATGGGCTAAACTTTATTACAAATCGAACATTTTCAAATGGTTCTGCGAAAAAGATTATGGGAGAAAATTGGTTTAAGGAGACAAATGTAATGAAATTTTTCCCAGCCGTAATAGCTGATCTGGATTATCGCATGATGTATCAAAATGGCCAGTACAGTCATTTATTTAAACGAACATTATGTAATAATACTACCATTTACCAATCACAAGGAGAGGGTAAACCGTTTATTTTATTACATGGTTTATTAAGTGATGGAGAGGATTTATTTCCTTTAGGGAAAGAGCTTTATGAAAAAACGGGTCGACCTGTATGGATCATGGACCTTCCAGGTTTGGGACGTTCTCCTTTTAAACGAGAGAAAAATCTTTTAAATATCTATTTGAATGTAGTGAAAAAGTTATTAGAGAAAGCTACTAATGGTGCCCATCTAATTGGCCATTCATTTGGTGCGTATATTCTTTTGGAAGCATTAGTACAAAAGTATATAGATAAGAAGTATACAATTACTTTACTTCAGCCACCTGTTGCTAAAAAAAATGCTAAATCGATAAATGTTCCTCAATTTATGAACAAATGGACATTGAAATTGGCAACTACTAATTTGATCGAGCGTTATTTATTAAGTAATGGTTTATTTGAAAGTACGGAGAGCATCCCTAAACATTATATTGAAAAAATAAGTAACAGTTTTACTTCTCCTAGAATTTTAAATACTACGGTTCAGCTTAACAGTTTACTATTGAAAAACGTTCAAGGTGATTTCAATGAAGTAACAAAGTATAATCTTCGCATTATTTGGGGGGATTGTGACAGAGGCTATTCTGCTCCTTCGCATCTGGGTAAGGTTGATTTTGTTCCATATGGTCATCATTTTCCTCTTAACCATCCGAGTGAAACGGCTAATTTGGTAATAAAAAATAGTAGTACTAGCAGATGAGAGTGTAGGATAAATAAAAAGCGTGTAGTAAAATCGTTGTGTCTTTGAAATAAAGTCGTACTGTTTGAAAAAAAAGATTGTCTACTTGAACGCTGGATATATTTACTTAAGAATCTAAAAGCTAATCAATTACAGCGTACATATGAGTATCCTGAGGTAGTAAAATGCGAATTGAACAAAGTATTGCTCCTTACGCATGGCATGTAATCACCTTGTGAAAGTGGAGAAGAATGCAATAAGATTTTGTATTATTTAAAAGTAAGCGCTAAATACAACACACCTTCTACTAAAAGTCTGGGCATGAGATAAACTAGTCATTTTAGGACTTTTTTTAGTAGATAAGAAAGGAAGAAAGGACATCATTTCGCTCTAAAATGGGCGAGATGTGTCCTTTTAATCTTCTACATTACCGAACGGGCTAAATACATTAACATGTGGAACTTTTCATCCTTAACATGATAATCAAAAAAAGGTCCAGGATCTGTACAATAACCGATATTATCGCTTTGTGTTATTTGAAAGTCATTGACTAGTAAATTCTCCTCTATGTAATTTGGATATAAAATGTGTTGGTGAGAATCTGGATATATGGATGAAATATTTTTCAATGAATTGGACGAACTTTCGTAATAAGAGTAACCCCCAACGATAATTGAATCGCTGTGGAAACGGTCTTTTAGAATAGGTATAGGAAACTGTGGATTGAGTAATGAAAAATCATTGGTTGTAAAACTGTCCACAAAAACATCGATACTAAGTGGTTTTAATGGCAGGTTTAAATCGGAATTCAAAATATAAAGTACGTTAAGTAAAGGATTGATACATTCAATCCTTTTTCTAACCTTCTTGAGCATCTCAAGTGAGTAGCCACTGAATACATAGGATGCACTCAAGTCAAAATTATCACTATATTTGGGAAGTGTCACAAAAGCATCGATGTTGGTTTCCACAATTAATTTGTTTTTCAAATCTATATTTTGCAGTGTTTTTTGAAACCAAAAGTTACTTTTTTCAAACAAATTTATCATCCCGTGATTCATCTCTTTAATTGTTTGTATGTCGTAAAAATAGGACGGGTATGGAGAAATCTCATACAAGTTAGCGGTGATGATAATACCTTCTTCAATAACTGCTTCGTAATCACAAGTACAAGTTAAATAACCTTTTTGAATGGAATTATTACTAATCGACACATCTTTCATTTCAAGTGGGATGTGGCACTTTGGACAATAGAGAATATTTACAAAGGATAGCGGGACACCTTTTAAATATTCCTTTTCGGACGCAGAATTTTTAGTGTGAATCGATTTATCAATTAGTTGGATTGCCTTTGATAACTCGTCTTTTTTCTGGATTAACTGGTCCTTTTTATCGATTAGCAAGGTATTGTAGTAGACGAGATCTTCAGGGTCCATGAAATTTGTAACACGCTGATACGATAGAATTTGTTGTATTTCTAGCAGTGAAAAATGGAGCTTTTTTAGCTTAGCAATAAAAATCATATCATCGTGGCTCGATTGATTCATTTGATATTGAGTGTTTTTTTTGTCTGGAAGTAACAAACCAAGTTCGATGTAATAACGAACAGTATCGATTGAAACATTGTAAATCTTTGCAAATGTACCGATTTTCATAGATTCCCCCCAGTAAAAAAGTGGAGTAACTCCACTTTTTTTTTGAAATGTGTCTAAAAAGTGAAAAAAAGACTATTGACCTTGAGTCAGCTCCAAATATTATGATAGCTCTAATAAGTTTAAATAATCAGAATATTGTTAGGGTAATTTTAACATATCAGTCAACAAAGGAGAATTACTATATGAATAAAATGGATCGAATGGATACGCTTTCATTGTGGAAAGCAACTGAAAACAGCTATAAAAAAGAGAATTCTCTTGAAGGAAATCAAGAGGCAGATGTCGTTATTATTGGCGCAGGATTTACAGGTCTTTCTTCTGCGTATCATTTACAAAAATTAGGGCGAAGCGTTATTGTGCTTGAACAAGAATCGATTGGATATGGTGCTAGCGGTCGTAACGGTGGAATGGTCTTACCAGGCTATAAACCAACAATGCAGGAGCTTTCTAAAAAATATGGGTCTGTCGAGGCGGAACAACTAAATAATCTTTCATTACTTAGTGTTGAGCTAGTAAAAGAAATTATAGAAGAGCATCAAATTAACTGTGATTTTAGAAGGACAGGTCATATTGTAACAGCTTTCAAGGCGAAACATTTTGAAGGATTGAAAGTTGAAAGCGAATACTTAAATAAAAATTTCGGTTATGAATCAAGTGTACTTGATAAAAGTCAGTTACATGAAGAGATTGATTCTCCAATTTATCATGGTTGCTTAGTTGACAATTCAAGCTACTCATTCCATCCGTTGAACTATGCAATTGGTTTGGCAGAAGCCGCTAAATCAGTTGGTGCAAAAATCTTTGAGTTTTCGAAAGCGCTATCAATTGAATATGACCAATCAAGTGTGAAAGTTGTAACAGCAAATGGGGTTGTTACTGCGAGGGATATTATTGTGGCTACAGATGGATACTCCGGGAAAATCGTAAATGAGTTAAACAAAGGTGTACTCCCTATTTCAGCACGTATTATTGCTACAGAACAGCTTCCGGAAGCACTGTTAAATGCCGTTATTCCTAAAGATCGTATGGTTTTCGATACAAGCAATTTTTTATACTATTTCCGTCGTACACCTGATAATCGAATGATTTTTGGAGGGGGGGATATCCGACCCAACTTAGGAGATAGCGTCTACCAGAGTGTTTATAATGCTATGGTTACAACTATGCCAAAATTGGCTGGAAGCAAGATCGATTACCAATGGGGTGGATTTATTGGAGTAACTATGGACACTTTTCCGGTTATAGGTAGATCTAAAGAAGGTGCCTATTTTGCAACAGGTTATTCTGGACATGGAGCATCGCTTAGCACTTTGTTCGGTAAGTTATTGGCTCAATGGATTGTTACGGGAGATGCAGGAGGATATCGTTTTGAAAAGGAACGTTTAAAAACAATCCCATTTTATAATCAAAAAACGATGTTGGTAAACCTCGCACATATCGGATTCAAAGTGCTAGATAAAATTAGATAAGGGAGAGATACAAATGAAAATTGATATGTTTATTGATGGGAAATGGAGAGAATCGTTATCAGGTGGAAGAAAAGACATTTTAAATCCAGCAACTGGAGAGGTAATGGCTTCGGCTGCTAGTGGAACAGTAGAAGATACAAAATTGGCAATCAAGGCAGCTCGTGTAGCGTTTGATAGTGGCATCTGGTCAAATTTATCAGCAGATGAAAGAGCGAATTATCTTTATAAGATAGCAGATCGTCTTGAAGAAAAGGCGGCAGAAATAGCACTCTTGGAAACGGAAAATAACGGTAAGGTTATCCGTGCAACGACAAATGTGGATATTCCCGCTACTATTCAAATCTTCCGCTATTATGGAGACCAGATCAAACTTATTAAAGAGAAATCCTATAACCGCGAGGATTCTTCGGAAACGATTATTACTCAGGAGCCGATAGGTGTTTGTGGTTTAATTGTCCCATGGAATTTTCCACTTATGATAGCTGCTCAGTCTATTGCTCCGGCCCTTGCTGCAGGAAATACAGTTGTGCTTAAGCCTGCTGAAGTCACTCCTGTAAGCGCATACAAATTATTTGAAATTTTCGAAGAGGTCGGTCTTCCAGCAGGTGTGGCCAATTTGATTTTAGGACCTGGATCCAAAATGGGGAACGAGCTTGCTGAGAGTTTTGAAGTTGACCAGGTAACCCTTACCGGCGGAACAACAGCGGGACAAAGCATATTGCGAGCTGCTGCTGGCAATATGAAAAATGTCACGCTTGAGCTGGGGGGGAAATCACCTCTGATAGTATTTAATGATGTGGATTTTGAAACGGCAGTCGAAAATGCAATGTTCGGCATATTCCACAATGCAGGTCAAGTTTGTACAGCCGCTTCACGTTTACTAGTACATGAGACTATTTATGGTAGGTTTGTAGAGAGATTGGCAGAACGTGCAAACAAAATTGTAATTGGCAATGGGGAAAGTGAGGTCATTGAAATGGGGGCACTTACAAGTGAGGCCCATATGAATGAGGTTTTACAATACATTAAAGTTGGGATTGAAGAAGGCGCAAGATTAGTATGCGGTGGTAATCGCATAACGGAAAATGGGCTTGATAAAGGATTTTTTGTCGCTCCAACGATCTTTGCAGATGTAAATTCGAACATGCGTATTGTTAAGGAGGAAATTTTTGGCCCAGTTCTTGTAGTAGAGAAATTTAAAGATGAGGAAGAGGCCGTCCAAAAAGCGAATGATTCCATTTATGGATTAGCGGCTGCTGTATTTACGGAAGATATGGATCGCGCAAGACGTGTGGTTAGTAAATTGCGGGCAGGAATTACTTGGATAAATAGTTATCACTTAGCTTATATTGATAGCCCTTGGGGAGGGTATAAGCAAAGTGGAATTGGCAGATCATTGGGTGTTGCTGGACTAGAACACTTTATGGAATTGAAGCAGATTAATATTCATCAGAAAGCTAAGCCTGTAGGTTGGTATGAAAATTAGAGTTAACTTGCTAATAAAATTGAATATTAGGGGGATATGCCTATGGGGGATAAAGAAAATCGCCCTTCTCTAAAGAAAGATCAAGGAGAAGTATTAAATAACTTGGAAAAGGATTCAATACTAGGAACAAAAAGTATTCCTTCACTGTATTTTCGGTTTGCTTTAGCGGGGATCATGGCTAACTTGATTCTGGGGGTTTTTGCCCTTATTGATGGTCATTTCGTCGGCTATTTTTCGGTTTTAGAAATTGAAGGGATCGGAATTGGTTTCACAGTCATGGTTATTACTCGTATGGTAGGGATTCTTTTTGGAGTAGGAGCAGGAGCAGTTATTTCTCTCCGACTAGGTAAAGGGAAGGTAGAAGAAGGTAGATCAATAATGGGTCAAACCCTATGGTTCACACTATTCGTCTCTACTTTGATAGCTGTATTAGGATTGATCTTTGAAAAAGAATTGATGCTATTATTTGGTGCGAGCAGTGAGTCTCTTCCTTATGCGATAGAATACAGCCGCCTATTATGGATTTCACTGCCATTAACGATATTAGCTGTTGTACTTAGTATTTTAACTACTATCGATGAAAAACCTATATTATCCATGAACAGTTGGTTAGTGGCTGCTGTTGTTGCAGTAGTTGTAGAATGGGTAATGGTTACGAAACTTGACATGGGAATGATGGGGTCATCATGGGGCAACACAATTGCTCAATCAATTCCCGCCCTACTAATATTATATTTTTGGTTTGGTAAAACAAAACTGAAGCCAAAAATGAAAGATATTAAGATTCAACTCAAAAAAATCGGTGAAGTGGCTTGGACGGGATTTGCCTCTTTCTCGGGTCTAGTTATGATGTTTTTTGTCATAATATTCACGAATAATTTACTTCAAGAACACGGTGGTGGGTTGCACGTAGCCGCTTTCACTATTCAAAACGGCTATATTACAAACCTGCTTGCCTTAGCAGCGCTCGGTGGAATGACAGGACTTCAACCAATCATTAGTTATAATTACGGTGCCGGTAATTTTGATCGTGTTAAAGAGGCCATCAAGTTCGGACTCATTTTTACGACAATATTCTTTGTAATTTCTACTACTATGCTTATCATTTTTGCGGATCCAATAGTGGCGTTTTTCGCCAGCGGAGATCCAGAATTACATCAACTAGGTGTTTGGACAACTATCGTCTTTAATTTATTGTTTACATTTAATGCGATTAATACGCTTATTTCTGGCTATTACGAAGCACAGGAGCGAAACTGGACGGCAACATTTATTGTAGCAAGTAAAATGCTAGTGTTTATGATCCCGTTAATGTTTATACTTCCGAAATTCTGGGGTGTTGAAGGTGTTTGGTACTCAGCCCCTGTTGCAGAAATACCTGGTGTACTCATCGCCCTTTATTTTATAAGAAAAGAATTTAAATATTTAAATGGAATGAGTGCGAATAAAGAATTCAAATATTTAAATGAAATGAATACGAATAAGCTAAGTTTATAGAACTCTGCTAATCTATCAAATGAAAGAGGGATGTTAAAAATGTTTTTTGCGAAAGAAGTAACAGAGGAAGAAGCTAAACAACTACGTGTTGATACGTGGGAACCATGGGTAGGTGAAACGGATAAAGGAATGTGGCACCTAGAAGAACAAGAGGTTTTCTATGTAACAGATGGAGAAGTGTTCATTACCGTTGACGAAAAAAAATATCATCTTACGAAGGGATGGGTAGTTTCTTTAGCTAAAGATCTTGTCTGTGAATGGGATTGTCCTGTCCTTGTAAAAAAGAATTTTATATTAAACCAAGAAATTGATTTGAAATAAATATTGGAGGTGTACTATGGGAGTAACAAAAGTGGAAGCTGAAGTTGTATTTATTAATGGAGAAGTAATCACAGTAGATCAAAAGAATACAGTAACAGAGGCTGTAGCTGTTAAAGATAATCGCATTATCTTTGTAGGTTTAAATAGTGAGGTTAATAGTTTTATAGGAGAAAAAACGAGTGTCATCGATTTGCAAGGAAAAACACTTCTTCCTGGATTTATAGATTCTCATATTCACTTAACGTATTATGGATTGAATCAGTTGGCGATAAATTGTAAAGCTGAGCATATCGATTCCATTAAGGTTTTATTAGATGATTTGAAAAAGAAATCCTTAGAGACGCCTAAGGGTGAATGGATACGGGCTTTTGGATTCAATGAAACCGCTGTAAAGGAAATGAGGTATCCAACAATCGATGAACTGAATTCAATTTCAGTAGAACATCCAATTATGATATCGCGTACTTGTAACCATATCAGTGTTTTAAATAGTAAAGCACTTGAACTAGCGCAAATAAACGAAAATACACCAGATCCTGACGGGGGAGTTATTGAAAGAGATCTTGAAGGGAAATTGACAGGAAAATTAATTGAAGCAGCAAATATGGAAATGAGCGATGTTGCAAGACATACAGAAGATGAACAAAGACAGGCTGTAAAAATTGCTTCAGATCATTTCATTGCTTCGGGCTTAACAAGTGTACATGATGCTGGGGGACAAGGACCTGATAGTTTCCGCATACTGCAACAGGCTGTGAAAAGCAGGGATATTCGCGTCAGAGTATACGCAATGATATGTCAGATAAATAACTCCCAAGAATTTGTCCATAAAATGATGGAATCTGGTGTAGTAACTGGTACGGGAGATGAAAGATTTAAAGTAGGACCGGCAAAAATGTTTACAGATGGAAGTAGCACTGGGCCTACCATTGCGACCCGTAAGCCATACGACAGTGACCCAAACAATTATGGCATTCTATATCAAAGTGAGGAAGAAATTTATGAAGTTTTAGGAGAAGCACATAAAAAAGGATATCAACTCACTGTACATGCACAAGGTGATAAAGCCATTGAAATGTATTTAAATTGTGTGGAAAAGGCGATTGAGGAATCACCAAGAACAAACCATCGCCATCGAATTGAGCATGCAGGAATCTCATCGCCAGATTTACAAGAAAGAATGAAAAAACTTGGAATTATACCGATTCCAAATCCTCCATTTCCGTATGAATTCGGAGAGATTTATGTAAGGCATTACGGTGATCGCGTTCAACATATGTACGCTGCCCGTGATTATATTGATCAGGGGATCATAGCAGCAGGTGGATCAGATGCGCCAGTTACTGATATTAACCCTTTATTAGGAATTCATGTTGCTGTTAATAGAAAAAGCCAGTCGGGTATGGATATTGGTTCCAGTCAATGCATAAGTGTTATGGAGGCTATAAAACTATATACATGGAATGGTGCTTATGCGAGTTTTGAAGAAGATATAAAAGGGAGTATCGAGGTTGGTAAGTTAGCCGATTTAGTAGTCCTTAATGACAGCATTTTAAATGTCAGCCCAGACCAAATTAAAGATTTAAAAGTAGAAAAAACTATGATCGATGGTGAAATTATCTATTCTAAAGAAAATTTTGTGGAACTAAATCGAGTATAGATTATTAAATGATAGTATGCTGAATACTCCTATACGCCAGTTTGTATGTATAAAAATCTCGTGATTTATACCTATTAAATTATCACGGTGAACCTTACTATGAACGGAACCCCGAATGGTGGACCTATTCGGGGATTTTTGTGTTATTAAAAGGCAAAATCCCATTATACTTTCATTTGAGAATTTGTGGTTTGCGTCCTGATTTAGACCTTGTTTTTTTGATCTCCCTTAGTTTTCAGTGACATTTTATTAGTGGAAATTGAAGCCTACTTGATTCAGAATGTAGATTTATAAAAGAGTTTGATCATTTATAATAAAGATTGAAAATTTGTAATAAAGTTTGAAAAAAAACCTCACCTCATTTAATTTTCTATCGTTGAATTCTGCATAATCCATATCAGCTAAAATTGTTTGGAGTAGATCTAGTAATGCAATATCATGTTTGTCTAGTTTATAAATGTAATCGATGATATTCTCGTGTATTTTTGTAAATGTGTATCAACTAGTTGTCCTTGTACATAGAAGCAACAATGCAAACATTTTCACTAAATTTTATGAAAACGATACGTAATTTACTATCAGAACAACATAAAGTTCGATAATAAAAACAGCCTGTATAGAAATCACAATGAAAAGCAGCAAGAGTTAAAAATAATTTTGCTGCTTTTCATTGTGGTGATGTAGCAATTTAAAGACCTGAAGTTCTTGTAATGAATTCGAGATGTTTAGTACAAAAATGGGGTGACCCGAGGTTCATGTAATAACAGACCAGAAGTTCTCGTAAGTTTACAGTTGTCTATTATGGGGAGCGTATACAAGCCCTCCTCTACGCCAAATAATTTTAGTTTACATAATATAAATTATAGGAAGTTATGTTTCATTGAAAAGTATACTAATAATATTGAGACGGAATGATAAAAATTGGTGGAATATTAAACAGTTTTGGATCTCGAATTTTAACAGCATGTCAATCGATGAATCGACTCCATTAAATATACAATACATATTGGTCCATCGATAAGTCCTCATTCGTCTACATATTCTCATGGCAATTCATTGAAACATCTATATCCATTTTTTATCTAATCTCTGACTTATATAGATCTTTTTCTAAATCCATTAGTACACACCGAATTTCTCTTCGATTTCTAACGCAGTCTCAAGAACTGTTCCCAGTAAACTCTCTGTGCCTACGAAGCTGTTTCAATTCTCTAGAAGATCTTAACATATAGTTATCTAAAGCAGTTTTTATGTATTCTCCTAATAAATTGTGTTTCATTATTAATGCGTTACATCCTTAATCAGTAAAGAAATTACTAATATATAATGTTCGTGTTTTATTCATTTTATGAAGTCTCTAGCTGATGGACAAATAGCATTTTCACTAATAAAATACGAACATTATTAATTATTTATCAATAAATAGTTCGTTAATTATCTTTTCAGGATTGATTACGAACACTCGTCTCTAACAATTCATAGCTTCAATCCCCTTCTTTTCAATTGCCGCTTCCAGAATTTCCACATAGCTTCCATTACTGAAAGACGAGCATATGTTGATTACCCGTGGTTCCATCCAAATCCTCTCACACAAATACATCAGTAGCTCATTGAATGCAGATAACGCCTGTACACGTTGCTAGTTCCTTAGCACAGCTCAAATGTCATGAATCATTACGCTCAATTAGGAAACTTTCAACCGGCGATTTCCCTCCAATCAAATTTTCTCTGAAATGATCCGTGTTCTCTTCTTCGTTTTAAAATTTCTGAAACAACAATTATTATGGTGTTAAAAAAAGCATCGGTTTTTACACCGATGCTTTATCCATTTAACGAATGTTTATAGTTTTTGTTGCAACTGTTTGTTGAAATGCCTGATCATGTTCAACAATCACCATTGTGGGATTAAATCTTTGAATAAGCTCTTCAATTTGCATCCGTGAATAAATATCAATAAAATTTAAAGGTTCATCCCAAATATATAAATGGGCTTTTTCACATAAACTTTTGGCTATAAGCAGCTTTTTCTTTTGTCCACCAGAATAATGAGATATATCTTTCTCAAATTGAATTCGGTCAAAATCCATCTTACGTAAGATGGATTTAAACAACGTTTCATCAATCTCATGCTCTTCAATAAAGTCCGATAGCAGTCCCTTCAAATGAGAAGTATCTTGTTGGACATAGGAAATAATGAGGCCTGAACCTAAATGTATTGAACCTGTATGCTGTATCGGATTTCCTAGAATTAGTTTTAGGATACTACTTTTACCGCTTCCATTCTTTCCATCCAGGACAATTCGGTCACCTTGTTCAACTTTAAAGCTAATTGGCTTATTCACAATTTGGTCATCGTACTTAACAGACACATCCGCCAAAACAATCAATTCCTTTGAATGTAATTCCAATGGTTCTACTTTTAATGTCTCCGTTTTTTCCACATTTTTTAGTAATTTTGACTTTTCCTCAATAGCTTTTTGTTGCCTTGATTGAATGTTCTTTGCTCTTTTCATCATCTTTGCCGCTTTATGTCCTACAAAACCCTTATCCAACTTAGAACCCGAATTCGTCGTCCCATTCTTGGAAGCTTCCACTTGATTAGACCAACCTGCTGAACGCTTCGAAGACTGTGTTAATCTCCCAATGTCTTTTTGTAGACGCTGATTTGTTGCCGATTCGTGTTCCTGTTGTCTATCAAAATTTAACTTCCAAGAAGAATAGTTACCACTTTGCACTTCAATATTTGCCCTATTAATAGATAAAATATGGTCAACGCATCCATCTAAAAAGATTCTGTCATGTGAAATTAAAATAAACCCTTTTTTCTTCCTTAGATAATCAGAGACCGTCTTTCGTGCATCCGTGTCTAGATGATTAGTTGGCTCATCAATTAATAGAAATTGACCCTCAGTCAAAAAAAGTGCAGCAAGCAACACCTTTGTTTGCTCTCCGTTTGATAATGTATTAAATGGTCTGTACATGATCTCGGCATCAACATTTAGATAGGATATTTCACGAAGATATTCCCAATCTTCTGCTTGAGGACAAATTTCTTCAAAGATTTCATAAGTATACTTGTTTTTATCCGAAACTGGATAAGGAAAATAATTAAATTCTACAGAAGAAGTGATTTTCCCGCTATACTCATAATTCCCTAATAATAAATGAAAGAATGTTGTTTTACCTCGTCCGTTTCTACCAATAAATCCGAGTTTCCAATCCGTATCTAGTTGAAAGTTTACACCTTCAAAAATATTGTCAAAGCTACCTGGATAAGAAAAAGTTAAATCTTGAACTTTAATCATTGACATGATAATTCCTCCTTTGTATATCAACACTTTTTACTCTTTATACAAAGTCGGCACATCCATCTATTCTAAATTTCTCCGTATAAGTTTGATGGATATTAACGACTTATACGGAGTACTACATGCGTAACAATCGTGTCTGATTCGCTCATTTCTCTACCTCCTTTATTTATTAGATTTAAGTTACTATGAGAGAATAAAAAATCCCCCCAATTTGTCATTGGAAGGATTAGTCTTTCACTTATATTAAATAAGTTCTTTTTTGCCATTGGAATCATGACAACAAAGTATAAACTGATTTATAAAAATGGACAGACTAATCCTATATTTTGTAGTTTGAAGTTATTCATTTCAAATAAAATATAGATTAGTTAATCATTGTCCATCCATCAGTCCTCTCATAATTGTATTTTTATCTTAACAAATTTTTTTATGGAATACAATTGACCAAAAGCCTATCAATTCCAAATTGACTTTTAATTGTCGCATTAATATCTGATGTTTATGCCTCATGATCTAATTTTGCAAATTCTATAACTGCTAAACCAATTGCATAAGTTGCTTGCGGTGTATAAGCGTCCATAAAGACGTAGACACCTTTATCAACATGCATCCATTCGTTGTCTACGTTATACATACCTCGCCCTCTTAAAACGTAAGACCATGTTCTTGAACGTGTGTTTCAATGTAACCATATGAGCACCTGGTTTGAATGAAAGAATACGAATGTTCATCTCCTATAAGTCTTGGATTAATACTTCTATCATACCTCCATATGGTTCTTGTTTGATGTCTTTCTCATTACCTGTAACAACTACTGATGTATGCACTTTAATAGAAAAAGACACTTTAAGCAAATTTATTTATCTACATTAATTAATTTGCTCCTATGGTAGTAATAGAATGTTCGATTTTTGTTTTATCAATTACAGCAAAAAAAATAACTCAGAGGCCCTTCAAACCTCTGAGTTATCACTTTTTACTTAGTTAACGCCTTCATATCTGCCACAATCGTCTCAACTGGTACTTCTGTGTTACCGCTATAATCCTTCACAACAATCCCATCAGCATTGACTAAGTAATAACTTCCCATATGTATAACTTGGTCAGAATTAGGATCATTTTTTACGTGTGAATTAAACGATTTCTTTGCAAACTGTTCAATGAACTTTTGATCATAGCCAGTTAAAAGCTGCCATTTAC
Organism: Lysinibacillus sp. TE18511; assembly: GCF_054062295.1. Classification (NCBI taxonomy): domain Bacteria; kingdom Bacillati; phylum Bacillota; class Bacilli; order Caryophanales; family Bacillaceae; genus Lysinibacillus; species Lysinibacillus sp. TE18511. The sequence goes on along the minus strand of NZ_JBSSFD010000031.1, from coordinate 32,933 downwards.
TTGCATCAGGCACTGAATATGATTTTAAGTAATTTGTTAACACATCTGGCTTATCAACCTCAGGGTCCACACTAAAAGCTACGATTTGATAGTCTTCTACGCCTTCATCCTGAAGTGCCTTTTGTACCTCTGTCATGTTAAACGTCATTGGTGGACAAATGGTAGTACAATTAGTAAAGATAAACATGGCTAACCATGGCTTACCTTTAAAAGTATCAAGACTAACCTGTTCATTTTTTTGATTTGTTACCGAAAAATCTTGTACTTCTATATTCATTTTTGGTTCAAATTTATAACTACCACAAGCAGTTAACACGCTACTTAATGCTAGTATCAAAACAAGCATGACACTATTCTTTTTCATTAATTTGCTCACTCCCCTTCAATTTACCATCGTTGTTTATTGTATAAATTATAGTAACCAAATACAAGATTATGACCATATCCTTTCATTTTTTTATGTCAGATCTTTGTTCATTGTATGATTTTGGCATAAGAATTCATGTTTTTTAAAAAATTTTTTTGAAGCTTTTTTTACTATTTCGATTATTTCCCAAGACATCACATTCATTGTTGTATAACAAAGTTTTTTTATGTTTTATGAGCTTCCGTTATTTAATGACACAATAACAATTTCCACAAAATTCTCTTTTATGTTCTTTTTTTCTCCCACATTCGAAATTATTATCATTAAACTATTTTAATAATATTATTCTTATAGATAATTCCGTTCTCTTTTATACGGATTATTTCTATTAAATCCTTAATATTTCTATGTTATTTCCACAATCCGAAAGAGATTAAAAATTATAAAAACTCAAAATATAGTATTGCATTATAAGAATCTACCCCATAAAATAAGTGAATATAACGACGACTTAAAAAGAAATTTGTCGTTTAAAACAGAAATATAACACTTTAGGGGGAATAATAATGGCTAATGTTTCTAGGAACAAACATATAGAATCAGTTGATTATCATGCAATTGAAGCTATGGAATCGTTCAACAAGTTCGTGAAAAAGAAGAATACCTTCCTTTTCTCGATTACAGCAGGGTTTTTAATACTTTATATTTTGCTACCAATCCTTGCTTTCCAACCTGTACTACAACAAAAAGTCTTCGGAAATATTACGGGTGTTTGGATTTATTCAGCAGGATTATTCATTATGACAATTGTTCTTTGTACAGTCTATGTGAAAAAAGCTTCTTCATTCGATAAAGCTGCGGCGGCGGTGCTTGCAGAGTATCACGCGAAAGGTGGAAAATAAATGAACTTAGTATCCGTTGGTTTCTTTTTAGCAATCGTTAGTTTAACACTTGTTGTTACATATATCGCAGCAAAGCGTACGTCTTCTGCCGCTGATTTCTATACTGCTGGCGGAGGCCTTAAAGGTTGGCAAAACGGCTTTGCGATCGCTGGTGACTATTTATCCGCTGCCGCATTTCTTGGGGTGTCTGGCGCGATTGCTTTAACTGGTTTTGATGGTTTCTTCTTCTCTGTAGGCTATGTAGTAGCTAACTTAGTGCTTCTTTATGTAATTGCAGAGCCAATGCGTAACTTAGGTCGTTATACTTTAGCTGATATGCTTACTTCACGATTCAACGAAAAACGTATTCGTGGTGTTGCTGCGTCAGGAACAATTATCATCGTTATCCTTTATATGATTGCGCAATTAGTAGGTGCAGGTGCCCTTATTAAACTATTATTTGGTATTGAATACTGGATTGCTGTTTTAATCGTAGGTGTTATGATGACTACTTATGTATTATTTGGTGGGATGACAGCTACTTCTTGGGTGCAAATTATTAAAGCTAGTCTTCTATTATTCGGAACAGGCTTATTAGCTACATTAGTATTAGCTAAATTCGATTTCTCTCTTATAAAAATGTTTGATACGGTTGCTGTGGAACATGGTGAAGAATTCCTTGTACCAGGGATGAAATATACAAGTACAATTGACTCTGTTTCGATGATGATGGCGCTTGTTTTAGGGACATCTGGTTTACCACATATTTTAATGCGCTTCTTTACAGTGAAAGATGCCAAAACTGCTCGTTCTTCTATTTCATGGACGACTTGGATTACAGCTATTTTCTTCTCATTAACTATTTTCTTAGGTTTTGGAGCATTAAACTTTGTAGGATTAGATAAAATTCTTGCCGAAAGTAAGGCAGGTAACACGGCTGCCCCACTTCTTGCCCACTACTTGGGTGGTGATGTGCTAATGGCATTTATCGGTGCAGTAGCGTTCGCAACTATTCTAGCTGTTGTTTCAGGCTTAGTTTTAACAGGTGCTTCTGCCATTTCTCATGATATTTATGGTGAAATTATTAAAGGGGGTAAATTAACGGAAAAGCAACAAGTTGTAGCAGCACGTACTGGCTCTATCTCTATTGCCATTGTTTCTATTATCCTTGCGTTATTTGCGCAAAACTTGAATGTATCGTTTTTAGTATCCTTTGCATTTTGTATTGGTGCTTCTGCAAATTTACCAGTTATTCTTTACACAATTTATTGGAAGAAATTCAATTCAACTGGTGCTATTACAGCAATGGTAACTGGTTTAGTATCATGCTTAGTTTTAGGTGCTATGGGACCGAATGTATGGAGTCCTGTTGAAGGTGCAGCAATCTTTGTTGGTAACCCGATCGTGCCTTTAGCAGTACCAGCAGTCATTACGATTCCTCTCGGCTTTATCGCGGGTTACTTAGGCTCTGTTCTATCTTCAAACAAAGTACCACAGGAAGAAGCAGATCGCATTTATAAAGAAATTCGCGTTAAAGCAAATACAGGTGTATCTGTTTCTGACGTTTCTCATTAATAACCATATTATTACAATTATGTCTATCATTTTTCTTATCCATTTTAATAAAAATATCATGTTAAAAAACTCGATTTTTGGTCGAGTTTTTTATATTTTTATTACAAAAAATTTACCAATTAACTTATTGAACAATACTATTCACTTTTAAAAAAAACGAAGAAAAAACAATTCTCACAAAGTAAATAGTGTTTATTTTTTTAGAAAAAAACATTCTTTTTTTCAAAATGCAACCCTATTTTTTGCTTTAAAATCTAGAATTGACCTAACTTGTTTAGTTATCTGAATTTTCTATAACCCTTTAATTTCTAGGCTTTGTTGTATATTTTCTCTTTCAAGACTTTTTTTCTGGAAATTATTTTTTCATAATTTTTCTGAAATGTATTGCAATTTTGTGAACTCTCTCATAAAATGAAGATGTGAATTCACTAAACTAGCATATTTTAGCATTTAAGCAGTAAAAATAAACACAAAATGGGGAATGTTAATGGCGAACAATCAAACAAACAAGGCCGTCGTGATTGACTATGATGCAATTGCTCATCAAGAATCATTTAAATCACTGGTACGAAAAAAGAATTCATTTCTTTGGTCAATAACTGCAATCTTTTTAGCAGCTTACATGTTACTTCCAATTCTTACTTCGTACACGACGATACTACACCAAAAGGCATTTGGGGAAATTACTTGGGTGTGGGTATATTCAGCAGGATTATTCATCATGACTTGGAGTTTATGTCACTTATATGTAGCAAAAGCGAATAACTTTGATAAAGAGGCAAAGGCGATTATCGAAGAATATGAAAACGGAGGTGGCCGCCGATGACTAACGGAATGAGCTTTACAGCGATCTTCTTCTTCGTAGCTATTGTTGGTTTAACATTAGTTATTACATGGTGGGCATCTAAACGCACTTCTTCTGCAAGTGATTTCTACACTGCAGGTGGTGGATTAACAGGCTGGCAAAATGGACTAGCCATTGCTGGTGACTACTTATCAGCAGCTTCTTTCTTAGGGATTGCCGGAGCAGTTGCATTATTTGGATTTGATGGATTCTTCTTCTCTATTGGTTATTTAGTAGCATACTTAGTGGTATTATACATCGTTGCTGAGCCATTACGTAACCTTGGTAAATTCACATTAGCTGACATGATCACTGCGCGTTTCGACAGCTCTAAAGTTCGTGGTACAGCAGCTTTAAGCACTATTACAATTGTTTTATTCTACATGATTGCACAACTAGTTGGTGCAGGAGCACTTATTCAATTACTTTTAGGAATCGATTATTGGATCGCTGTATTAATTGTTGGTGTTATGATGACAACTTACGTATTATTCGGCGGTATGACGGCAACATCTTGGGTACAAATTATTAAAGCTTGTCTTTTAATGTTAGGTACTGTCATTATTTCATTCTTAGTATTAAAAGAGTTCGGCTTTAGTATTACGTCAATGTTCAAAGAAATGGGAACTGCTACTGATAGCGGTGCAGCTTATTTGAATCCTGGTCTTAAATACACAAATGGTATTGATACAATTTCAATGTTAATCGCTTTAGTTTTAGGTACAGCGGGTCTTCCACATATCTTAATGCGTTTCTTCACGGTAAAAGATGCGAAAACAGCTCGTTCATCAGTTATCTGGGCTACTTGGATTGTAGGTATCTTCTACATTCTTACAATCTTCTTAGGCTTCGGTGCAGCTTATTTCGTTGGTAAAGAAGATATTATTGCTGCAAACGCTGCTGGTAACATGGCGGCCCCACTTCTTGCGGAAGCACTTGGTGGCGACATTCTATTCTCATTCGTATGTGCAGTAGCATTCGCAACAATCTTAGCGGTAGTAGCTGGTCTTGTACTTTCTGGCGCATCTGCCCTATCGCATGATATTTACGGTCAAATTATTAAAAAGGGCAAAATTACAGAGAAAGAGCAAGTACTTGCAGCTCGTATCGGTTCAATCACAATCGCTATTATATCAATCCTTTTAGCACTTGGTGCACAAACATTAAACGTAGCGTTCTTAGTATCACTTGCATTCTGTATTGCAGGTTCAGCTAACCTACCTGTAATCATCTATACAATCTATTGGAAACGTTTTAATACAACTGGTGCAGTTACAGCAATGTTAACAGGCTTAATCTCTGCATTAGTACTAGTTGCAGTTTCACCAAACATCTGGAATCCAGTTGAAGGAAAAGCAATTTTCGTTGGTGAACCGTTAATTATGTTAACGAATCCAGCTATTATCTCTGTACCACTTGGCTTCCTTGGAGGTTTCATCGGAACTTTACTTTCTAAAGAATCAGATGCCAAAAAATATCGTGAAGTGGAAGTTAAAGCAAACACAGGTATTTCTGTACAGGATGTATCTCACTAATCATATGACAACCACCTCGTAAGTTACATACTTACGAGGTTTTACTTTTTCTTCCGTATTAGGTACTATTTTTATAAAACCAGTTGGAGGTAATGATCATGACACAATCAAAAGCAAAAAAGAAACGCATGCATGTGAAGCGCACGAAAGGTAAGGACGTTGAAAAAAATCGTCAGTTCTCCCCTTTCAGCACACATGAACGACTAACAAAAACGAAAAAAGAAAGCATCGATCAAAATTATACAAAGCATAGAAAACCCAACCACTCTGAGGATTATTAGTGGTTGGGTTTTGTTTGTAGTGAGACATCTTGGTGATTATCAGTAATAAGTTCAGCAGAAAGTACAATGGATATAGTAAAAGAAAACGTTAGGTATCCACCACATAAGATCAAAATCAAGCTTTATTGTCCAAAAAGTAATCGGCTGTAGTCCTGAGCAAAATGTTAGTACCAGAGATAATAAAGCAAATGCTCCCCACTATTCATTTTAACTTTAAAAAGATAGAGACTTATAAAACCAGTAAATGAAATTAAAATATCTAGCGGAAAAAACGACCATTTCCAGCGTATATCGCCGCTATATTGAATATTCCTTAACTTTTTTTCTCAAAAAGGTTCTTTACACTCATTTATAAGTAACAGTTGTTCAATTACTGTGCCCGATAGCAGAATTTTAATATGAAATTACTTTTTGCATTTGATCATTAATATTTACCTTACTTAATCCCCCGTGGTAACAAACCACAGATTCAATGTCGAGATCAAGGTATTTCTTCAAAGAGAGTCGAGCCTCTTTTAAATCCAGTACGGTTGGGACATGAATTCCCCTAATTATTCCGTCTACACTGTACATCGAATCTCCGGCAATTAGTGTTTTACTTTGTTTCAAATATAGGCTGATATGGCCAGGAGTATGCCCCGGAGTATGAATGACACGAATCCCGCCACAATACGACAGTTCTTGGCCGTCAATCAAGGTATCATTCACTTTTCCCTTCGGCGGATTCTCTATGTGCCCGTCTTTCAAAAGAGGTAAATCCCCCTGGATATAAGGCTTATCTAGTTCGTGAGCATAAACTTTAATATTCCTTCCACATTCCTGTAATATCTCAGGAAGACTACCTATATGATCTATATCCTGATGCGTCAAAATGACAACTTTTAGTTTGTCGAACGACACTCCTACCTTTTCCATTGCCACGCGTAAATCTTCAATTTGACTAGGGAACCCCGTGTCAATTAAAACAGCCATTTCTTGATCCCATAAAAGAGTGGGATGAATAATATTTCTGTGAAACTCAAGCTGGAGCATCTCTACTCCCTTAGAAATTTCCATAACTTTAGCTCCTCTATCATTAGATTTTATTGATGTAAAAGAGTGGGTTACATAAGATCGTCGAAAAAATAAAGCTAATTTTGAAGTCTAGTAGGTTCATTTTTAACATCCTGAAGAACAGTCCCCTTCTTCCAAAGCAGCTTCCGTAATGTTTCGAAATTGACTAAAACTGTGCCTACAATAATCGTCAAAGTTCCTATGCCTGTTAGCCAAGAAATATATTCATGATAAAAGGTAACACCTAACATAACGGCAATTAATGGTGAGATATACAGCCATGTAGAAGGAAAAACAGGATTTGTCCGTGAGACAAGCCAATAATAAATGCTATGGCCGATCATTGAACCAAAAATAGTTAAATAAAGAAGAGAGCCAATTGAAGCTGGGCTTAAAAGATAATCAAGCTGAATGTTCTCGGTGAAAAATGACAAAATGATTAATAAAATCCCACCATGCATCATTTGCGCTGCATTTAAAGCAATCGGTGATGTCGTTTCAAATTTTCGGATGACATGCTTCGAATAAATCGTTCCAGATGCGTAAAAAACTTCACCCAATATAATAGCGAAACAACCAACCATCCAGTAGGGACTAATCTCAATCGAAAAACTAGGTAGGATCAAGAGCATGACACCAATAACTCCGACGACACAACCAATGAATGATTGCCAATTTCCTTTTTGCTTCAATATGAATGTCTGAATAACTATGATCATCATTGGACCTGTAGCAGATAAGACAGCTGCAATTCCTGATGTCACATACTGTTCTGCCCAGTATAATGTGGCAAACGTCCCAAAGGTTAAACCTACTCCTGTAAAAAACATCTCTTTCCGAAATAATAACGATATTGTCGTTTTTTCTCTCCAAATCATAAAACTAAATAGCAGCAAACCAGCAATGAAAAAACGAAGTCCAGCTGATAAAAATGGAGGCACTCCTGCATCAACACCAATTTTAATCGCTAAAAATGTCGTTCCAAAAATCAAACACATAAAGAAATAATTTATTATAACCATATAAACTCCTCCTCTTTTTCCATCATAAAAGAAAGACAGTAGAACAGATTGAGAAAGATAGAACAGATTAGATTGGACGTGGTACAATCGTTTTTGAATAGGAGGAAACGATGTGAGCAAAGTGATTCAAAATGGAGATTATCTTTTTAAGAAAGTATATGATTATGTACTGCACCGCATAGAACGTAAAGAATGGAAAGAACACGAAAAGATTCCTTCCGTCCGGCAATTAGCATCTGAAATGAGTGTTCATCGATTAACTGTTTTAAAGGCTTATCAATTACTGAAACAGCATGACAAAGTTTATGTAAAAGATAAAGCTGGCTATTTTGTCCAATCAAATGTGACGAATAATCTTGAATATCTAGATCTAGACAATCCAATTGTTTCTGCATACGTACAAAAAAATCATTTATCTGAAATACATCAATCACCAGTTTCCTATCAATTTTCTCAGGCGTTAATTGATCCAAACCTTTTGCCTAACCATTATTTTTCAGATTACGTGAAGAAAGTGTTTGATCTTTATCCAAAAGTACTTGCAACCTACTCAACTGTGCAAGGTGATTTAGAGTTACGTGAAACACTTACTCAATATTTTATCAACCAGTATAAAACTCATCTCCATGTAGATGATCTTTTAATCACTTCTGGCTCACAGCAAGCGATTCACTTAATTGCTCAAACTTTCATTAAGCCAAGAGACGTCGTATTATTTGAACGTCCAAGCTATAGTGCTGCGATTGATACTTTTAGAGCACAAGGAGCACAGATTGTAACAGTTGATATCCATCCAGACGGGTACGATTTACAGCAGGTCGAATTATATATGAAACAATATAAACCACGCCTATTTTATCTCAACCCAACATTCCATAACCCGACTGGTTATACTGTATCAGTTGAGCAGCGCAAACAATTAGTAGAATTAGCTGAACGATATCGATGTCTATTAATTGAGGACGATGCCTATCACGACATCTATTTTGATCATGCCCCTCCACCACCAATTTACACATATGATACTGCTGGGACAGTCATTTATATCCGAAGCTTTTGCAAATATATCTCACCTGGTTTGAGAATTGCGGCTGTTATTTGTCAATCATCGTTAATGAATTCACTACTAGCAGTAAAATCGTTAGCTGATAATGGCTCACCACTCCTCAATCAGAAAATTTTTCTCCATTACTTTTCATCACTAAGATTGCAGCAGCACTTGGAGAAAATCCGGATCGCCCTACAAATTCGAAAGGAAATCATGGAGGAAGAGCTAGCAGTAACAGGTTGGAAATGGACCAGTCCAGAAGGCGGTCTTAATTTATGGGTGCAACTCCCAGATACACTTCCAACTGAATTATTATTAACCAAAAGTATCGAACAATCTATATCCTTTGTGCCAGGTCAAGTTTGTGATCCATTAAAACAACTATCATCCTGGATACGTTTAAGCTATTCTTACGCAAATGAAAAACAACTAAGCGAAGGGGTAAAAAGGTTTATTTCAGTGGCAAATTCTCTTTCTAAGTGAGCGGTGGGACTTGGATTAAAGGTTTGCAAAGCTATATAGAGCCTGTCTTCCTATTTTGCTCTAAGGCTATCGTGATTCTAATATTTTTATCAGCGATGTTCGAGGGTTTATCAGCGATTCTGGCACTTTTATCAGCGATGTTCGAGATTTATCAGTGATTCTGGCACTTTTATCAGCGATGTTCGAGATTTATCAGCGATTCTGGCACTTTTATCAGCGATTCTATTACTTTAAAAAAAACACAGCTACTCTTTAAAAAAACAGCTGTGTTTTTTGCTATAAATTATAAAATATTCTCGTATTTCTCGTGATGATACAGGCCGCTTCCTCCGTTGTAAGCCCCTTGATTGAAGCAATAACCTCAATAGAATGATTCATCATCCAAGGAGACGTCCGTTTATTGTTAAAAGGACCTTCAAACGGCCATGGTCCATCGGTTTCTACCATCATCAGCTCGATTGGGTATCTTTTGATAAGCTGTTGAATCTCCGCTTCATACGTACAATCAGGCGTGACAGAAATGAAATACCCATTAGAAATCATCCGTTCAATCACTTTGTCATCGCCTTTAAACCAATGAAAATGTGCTTTCGTTACATGATGCTTTTCCAGCAAATCACAAGCAATAGCCGCATCCTCATAAACGGCATGTAAAACAACTGGTTTATGTAAGTCCTTCGCCAGCATAATAAAACGTTCTAACAATGCCACATACGGACGATTATCAATAGCCTTCTCTTGTTTCAAATAATAAGGTAACCCGATTTCACCAACCGCTACCATATCATGAGCATGTTGGCGTATCCAAGCAAATAAAGCCTCTTCCTCCTCAGCACTCGGTAACGCTTGTTCAGGATGAAAACCAAATGCAGCCTTGATCTTTGCATAGGTTTTCGACAACTTCAACGTTTTTTCACACGATTGAAGGTTCATGCTCACGGCAATCACATGGTCAGCTTCCTCTAGCAAAGCCGGTATAGCACTTTCCTTATACTGCTCTAAATGAATATGCGCATCAATCAACATTTACGTCATCCTTTTCTTCTTTTAAATACATAAATAACTGTTGCTTTAAAGCAGTAAACGTTGCGGAATGGCGAATTTCCTCTGTTCGCGGTCTAGCAAAAGGAACGAGTATCTCTTTTTTAACCGTAGCTGGTCGTTTCGTTAAGACAATGATGCGATCTGCTAAAAAAAGCGCTTCCTCGATACTATGCGTCACAAATAGAATTGATTTTCGGTATTCCTCCCATATCGATAAAAGCCACGCCTGCATTTCAAGCCTTGTCAATTCATCAAGTGCAGAGAACGGCTCATCTAGGCATAATATGGGCTTATCACTGACGATAGCACGAATAAATGATACCCGTTGTTGCATACCGCCAGATAGCTCATTTGGATACGCATTTTCAAACGATGCAAGTCCCACTTTGTCTAACCATTCCTTGGCTCGATCTATATTCGGTTTTTGATGCAACTCCTCAACAATCGTGACATTTTCTACTACCGTACGCCACGGCAGTAAGCATGGCTGCTGAGGCATATAGCCAATCGTCCCTCTTTTTCGCTGGAAATCTGTACCGTTTAATAAGATAGCTCCCTTATCAATGGAAGACACACCACCAATTAATTGAAAGAGTGTACTTTTCCCACTTCCTGACGGACCAATAATCGCAACAAATTCCCCATCTTTCACTTCAAAAGATAAATTACGAATAACTTGAAGAGAATCAAATGATTTATCAATATTTTGAATGCTGAGCATGTAATCCTCTCCCCTTCACGACAAGCTTTTCTATTAATCGAATAACACTAAATAATAGTAAACTTAAAAAAACAATGGCAAAAATCGCTACAAATACGCGGTCTGTTCGAAATGAAGACTGTGCCAATGTCATATAGACACCAATCCCCTTTTTCGCACCTAGCCATTCGGCAATAACAGCTCCCATAACGCTATAGGTTGCCGCAATCTTAATGCCTGAAAAAATCGCTGGATATGCGTACGGCCATTCAAGCTTCCAAAAGGTTTGTGCTTTCGTCGCACCAATCATCTCAAAATAATACTTCAGCTCTGGCGAGGTTTGACGGAAGCCATCCATCGCCGAGATCACAATGGGGAAAAAGCACACGAGACAAATAATAATAAGCTTTGGCAATAAACCAAACCCAAACCAAATGATTAATAACGGTGCTAGGACGAGCACAGGAACATTCTGTGACATAATGAGAATAGGATAAAATAGCTCCCGAATAAACGTAAAACGATGTAATATCACAGCAACCGTCAGCCCGCACAATATCCCGATGGCAAGACCTAGAAGTGCTAATTGAACAGTTGCTAACGCATGCGGCAAGAACGTATCATACGATTGAAAACCTTCTTTCAAAATGGCACTCGGTGCAGGCAATAACCAATGAGGAACGTCTGCAAAACGGACAATTAGTTCCCATATGAATAAGAGGAAGGCGATAAAAATTATCGTCCTTCCTTGTTTTATTGCCGACTTCATCAATGGTATTTCTCCGTTAACGTCTCCATTGTAATACCTGATGGCTGAAATAAAATTTTCACTTGTGTAATAACATTGATCGCACCAAGTTCAATCATTTTAACATTCATTTTTTCAATGATTTGTAGCAAAGTCGATAGCTCACCCTCCATCGTCGTTTCGAGCGGGTGTACTTCATATTTCACTCCTGAAGCGTCAATAATAGCAATTGCTGCATCGACATAAGGGATCACATCTTCATATTTTTCAGTTTTCGGGATAATTTGTACGCTTACTAATGAGTTTGCCATGCTATTTTGTCTCCTTTTTCGGTAAAAAGTCGTTTGTAAATGCTTGTTCTGCGTTAAATTCGCCCTCTAAAACTTTGTTGCTAGCCATCCATTTAGCGTAGTTTTCCCAAACAGTCAGCTTTTGCTCACCCCATTGAGCGGCATCGTCTTGATATTTATTTGCTAGCCATTCCTGACTTTTATGCACAAGCTCTTTATCTAAGTCAGGTACCGCTTCTAATAAAATATCAGCTGCCTCACTTGGATGACTTATCGCATATTCATAGCCCTTTGTAGTAGCAGCGACAAATGCTTTTACCGTATCTGGATCATTCTTAATCATTTTTTCATTCGTAGCAAGTACAGGCGTATAATAATCAAGCTGATCGCTATAATCTGTTAAATAAAGCATGTTCAGCTTTTCACCACGAAGTTCTGCTTCAATGCCTGTCCACGCATAATAAATCCACGCAAAATCAATATCCTTTTGCATCATTGTGAAGAAATCTAAATCGCCTGCATTCACAATATCTAGCTTATTAATATCCGCATTTTCTGTTTGCATAAGTGATTGTAGGACAGCCTGTTCAACTGGTGCACCCCAACCACCATATGTTTTCCCTTCAAAATCTTTAGGTGACTTAATCCCTTTAGATGCTATTGACGCAAAGCCAGAAGTATTATGTTGAATAATCGCTGCAATTGATACTAAAGGTACACCCTGCACACGTGCCTGTGTAATTCCTTCCTGATAGCTTACACCAAACTGTGCCTTACCAGACGCCACTAGCTGATCTGCACCCGTTTCGCCAGGTAATAAAATCTCAACATCTAAGCCCTGTTCCTTAAAGTAACCAAGTTTTTCCGCTACATATAATCCTGTGTGATTTGTGTTTGGTGTCCAATCTAGCACGACCGATACCTTTTTTAATGCATTCGCATCGTTTTTATCCTTAGTATCCTTTGTCTCCTCTTTTTCGCTACAGCCCACAAGTGTTAAAAGCGCAGCCACTAGGATCAATAACCATTTTTTCATGCTGAATCCTCCTAGGAAGTAATTTGAAAGTGTTCATGAACGAATGTTTTAACCAGAAGAAAGCGTATCCACAGTCAGTATGCACCCAAGGTTATCGCATATAACAAAAACATAAAAAAACGCCTAGGATTCCCCCAGACGTTTTACAAACAGTATCAAAAATTTTCTTTTTTTGAATAGATGTTCCCTACGCTGGTACGAGCCAAATCAGGTTCAAAGGGTCAGCGTCTATCGGACACAATCTCAGCTGGCAACTACCAGCCCCCCTACATTCTTTCCATATGAACTTTTCGTGATTATTATAACCATATCTATCTTTAAAAGACAAGGCTCAATTTCATATTTAATGTAATGTCATTTCAGAAGGCAATGTGAAACACAGCCTTTATTCTATAATAACTTTATATGTAAGTGTATACATTTGTGATTACTCATTCGTTGTATAAGTGTAAGGAGGACCAACAATGAGAAAAGAAAATGAACTGACCTCCTATCTAATCCATTTAGGAGAGGAAGTGTTCAAACTATTACGAATGAAAGGAGCTAATAAAGAAGATGCAGAGGATATCATTCAAAACACCTTTTACAAAGTTTACACACTATTGGATGACCTAACTGAGACTAATCTGCGTCCATGGTTTTTTAGAGTAGCACTCAATCAATACATTGACTTGAAAAGGAAAAAGGAGCATAAGAACATTTACATCACTGAGGAAATATATTCAAAGCTCCAACACATCGATGATCACTTTGATAAATTGCTAAATAAGGATGAAATTTTCTATTTATTAAAAGACATAAAAAAAGAATATAAAGAAATATTCTTTTTAAAGTATTACTATGATTTTTCATATGAAGAAATTGCTAATTTGTTAGATATTCAAGTAGATAGCGTCAAGCAAAAATTATATCGCGCACGTAAATGCATTCACTCAAAAATAGGAGGTACATATTAATGGAAACTTCGTTAAATGACGCTTTAAAAAAAGCTAAGCGAAAACAATTATTAAAAATTATCATCACTTCAATTATTGTAGTACTACTTCTCTGCCCTATTTTTTATAAAACCGGTAACTACTTTGCAGCAAAAAGTTCTAACAGACTGCACGAACAGCTTTTTTTACATAATGCTATTGCTGAACCTAATATTCAAATCGACTCTCAAGTAACGAGTAATTCTTCCATGTTTGGTGGAAACATTATCACAAACCGTTCGAAGAATATTAATGGTTATGTCGTTCCATGGAGCACGCTTACAAGTTCATATGGTTGGCTTCGCCTCAATATTGATACGAACGAGTTAGTACCAGGGTTTTATTGGTCTGATACAGAGTACTATGAGTACGATAAACAGACAAAAACTAAATCAGCGACATTTTATCATCCATCCATTCAAAAATACTTTGACGATGTACCAAACGAACTAGGCGAAATTTCGCAACTGGAGAAACACGTTGCAGAAGTTGCCGTTTCTTTCAACAAACCTTATACATTACAAGAAATACAAGGGAAAATTCCTAGCAATTTAAACATCGTATGGTTATATATGACTTCCCGAATTACGGATGAAAGTAATGGACCTGCTGGTTTAGAGGTTTATGGCTTTGATCCAGCCGATTCACCGAAAGAGGCCTACGATGACTTTATTGATACACTTCAAGAATATGATGCCAATAAAAATGACGAAACCATCCAAGAGTTTTTAAATTCAAATAAAGATAAACGGTTTGAGGAAGTGAAAATTTTAGGGGTCATGCTCACTGGCAAAACAAATAATTTTAAAGCCTTAGAGAATCAAGATTTTATCCGTGGTGCTTCAGTAGGCGCCACTGCACCAATCGTTCCTTATATTAAGCCAGAAAAATAAAGTAAAGAGACCAGATATCAAAGGTCTGATCGATCCCTAGATTATTCTAAAATAAATCTAGAGTGAAAATTTTACTGTTATAGTATGATAACGTTAAAGTTTATTCAGCATTTAGAAGATGATATTGAACTACGGAAAGAGGAAAGTATCTTTTTCTTTTATCTGGCGTCTTATAATGCTAACGTATATGTTATTTCTGTAGGAATGTGATAAAAAAGTGTTAACGGCACTTCCCTTGATTTCTCAAAAATATTTAGCACAGCATCATCAAATTGTCTTTGTAGATTTATTGAGAACAAGTATAAAAAAGGGACCTTTCTGATTTTAGGAAAGGTCTTTATTGTTCTCCATAATTGTCACAACTTACTATTAGCGGGTTCGATTTACAGGTAAAATACTAATTAGCATACTAATCAGTATTTGTTTGCCTGTTGATTACTTGGTATAGTAGCTTCCTTTAAAATGTTTACTTTCCAAGAAATTATGGTAGTACTATCTCTGACATTATTTTCTTGGATGTTTTTCAACATTGATTTAATGTTTTCTTCATCTTTAGAATGAAAGAAAGCATGATCAATTGTTGTTGGGTTTAAATATGGTTCATTAGGGCATTCAATTAGACCATCTGTAGTCAGAAATAAGCGGTTTTCCCCTTGTCTCAATTCTTTTATTCCCACACTGTAACAAGGTACTTCTTGTTCAAAAGTATTAACTTGTCCTATCCATTCATAGAATTGTCTTTGATTGATTTGGTATTGACCTAGTGCAGATAGTTCTGGATGAAATAAATAAAGAACACAATCCCCAACAGAAAACCACCAAATATATTTCTCTTTTCTAACAACAATTAAACAAGCGGTTTCTCCTTTAACATTTCGACAAGTAGTTAAGAATTCCTTAGATTGAAACATACATAATACCTTTTCTTCTAGCATCTTAAAAGTTTTTTGAGTTGTCGGCATAGACAATAAATGCCCTATATGAGATTTTTCATTTTCGAACAATGCTACTACTCTTTCGGCACTCTCGGATGTGTTATGCGCATCTAAAACAATAACGAATTCCCAATCTTCTCTGTCGTTAAACCATACTAGGCATCCATCTTCATTCTTATATTGTCCTGCATTCGAATTGCCGCCATATCGACCCACAATTATATGATCTATATGCTGAATGTTTACTTGATCTACAAAGTTTTCTTGGCTTCCAACCCAACTAAAATCTTTGAAGTGATCATTCATATTGATTGTTCTCTAAATATGTTTTAATACGATGACAAAGTTCAATAACATCATTGTTGTCACCCATAGGTGCATCTTCCCAATCGTAAACTTCCATCGGTCCCCAATGTTCTTTTGGTGTATTAGGATAACGAGCAACTAGGTGCATATGAAGATGCGGAACAGAATTTCCTGAAACAAGTGAGTAGATATGCTCTGCGTTTTCGGCTTCCTTTAAAGCTTTGCTGACTCTAGCCATTATGACACCAAATGCTTTTGCTTCTTCTACTGTCATTTCAGCAAGTGTCGGTATGTGTCTTTTTAGGTCAATCATAATATGACCTAAATAGTTGGGTTTACCATTTCGATCAATGTGTCCTACATATACATATTCGTCTTCATAAATCATAACTCCAGAAGTTTCAATATTTCCAACGTGTTTATTGCAAATAAAACAGTCTTTCATATGAATGACCCCCCTTTTTTTGGTAGTTATAGAATTATAATATAAAAAGCGTTACATTTGCGCAATTTTCTAAATATTTTTTCTCCATGAAAAAACACCACCAAGTATGGTGATGTTATCTCAAATGAAATCAATAATGCCTAGGCATTATTGCGTCCGAAATTGGCTTTGTACTTAGGCCTGCAGGATGCAGGTCAGTTAGCCGTTATCGCATGGATGCGATGATTTTAGGCTAACATCCTTTAAAGAACTCCTTTCCGATTCCTTGACATCCGCCTGTAAATGACAAGGCTCTTTTTACTGAAAGCGCTGTAAATATAATTTAACTGCCTCATCTTTATCTTCAAGAGTTCCATCTTCTGAAATATATTTTTCATTTACCCCACATAACTGCAATGTCCCTTCTTTTGTAAAACGCGGCGCTATGAGAGCGAATTGAACATCTTCAAAGTCGGAAAGCGATGTTAAAGAGCCATTGTTTACATGGTATAATCTAAACAGAGATTTGCCCTCCTTCGGTATAAACTCATTAATAGCAAGCTTATTATTGTAGGCAGCTAAAGAAAAAGCCTTTTTATCATCAATCTTATGGTAAGAGCCGTCTACTAAATCAACATAACCCGTCTCTAAGCTTTTTCCATTCTTAAAGGAAGCATAAATTTTTTGGTCGGTAAGTGCAATGTCCAGCGTTCCTTTAAAAGGTAATTCGTATTGCTTCTCTTTTGCTGTTCCGACATCATAGAGCGTAAAGCGCACCACTTCTTCACCATCTTTTTTAACGACTTCTGGTATAAGCAACTTATTGTCCTGATAAATCGGCTGACTTACTGAACTATTATCAAAGGATTGTTTATATTGTTTTATCTCGTTTGTTCGTAAATTCGTCATGCGATAAATGGTATGACCTGAATGTGTATTATCATTATCTGTCAGCAGTATATCATCATCTAAATCTATAAAGGAACTAGTAGAAAATTCTTTGACCTCTAACGTCTTTCTATTTTTAACAAAAACATCCTCTTTATCATCACACATCCAAACAAGCCAATTTTCATTCACGAGAATCTTTGAAATAGGCAGTTCACCCTTCACCTCAACTGTCTCAATCTGTGTATCGATCGCATAAGAATAAACGTTACCACCTTCGAAGTAAAAGAAAGAGTTTGTTGCATCATCAAATATAGCTGTAAATAACGTTTCAGCAGAACGTCCTGGTATACTAATTTCTTCATAGGATTGTTCAGTTACTTGCGAAACAATCAATTGTTCTTTAATGTCTTCTATAAATGGATAACTAAGCAAGATTGTAAGTGCAAATGCTGAAACTCCAACTGCTACTGGCTTCCACACATGTTTTTTTACAGGCTGTTGCTGCTGGACAAATCTATCATGCGCCGCTGAAATAATTTCTTCTTTTTTCTGGGTGGTTAATTCTAAATTGTCGGGTATTATTTCCTTCAATCGTTCATGTAAATTCGTTTCCATTATAAAATCCCTCCTTTTCCAATTGAATACCTACCCTTTTTCTTCCCCTTGCTAGCCTTGTCTTCACTGTGTTTACGGAACATTGTAAAACTAATGCGATGTCGTTGACAGATAATTCATCATAGTAATAAAGCCAAAGTACTTCTCGATATTTTGTTTCTAATGTAGTAATAGTGTCAGCAATAACATCTATCTCTTCTTTCTTTAAAATTTCTGACTCCACTGAAACTGAGGTATCATGCTTTTTAAAAAGACTCGTTAATTCCGTTTTTCTATACGCCCAACTTTTAAAGTAATTATGACATTCGTTCACAACCATACGATATAAGTATGTTTTTACACTAGAACGCCCTTCAAATTGCTCCATTTGAATGTAATAACGTATAAACACTTCCTGCACAATATCTTCTGCCTTCTCTTTACTTTTTACATATGTATAAGCAAGCCGTAATAAGTAATTACCGTATAAATCCATAGCTTCTCTTAGCTGTGTATCTCTTTGTTGTTTCTCCAAAATATAACCTCCCTTCTTTAGATTGTATAGGTTAGACAAAGCACAAAGCTTGTTGGTTTCAATTTACATAAAAAAAGCCCAACTCTCAAAAGGAGCATGGGCTAGAAAATTAATTTTATTTTTCTTCTTTTTTGGATGTTAGTACATGTGAAATGGCACCGTCTGTAGCAATATCTACTTTAAAGGAGCCGTTTGAATGGCGATCTGCTCGAGTAAGTGCTTGAACATCGAGAATCTCTTGCACACCTTTTTCTGTTTCAATTATAACTTGTTCCTCTTCAGTCGCCTTTACAACAGAGACGATACGGTGAGGATTCGCTTTTAATTCTGTTAACACTTTTAAGCCGCGTTTCGCACGACTTGTCATCTCTACTTCAGCTACATTCATTTTCTTCACAGCACCACGTTGCGTCACAATGACAACATATTCAGTGTTATTTGGCTGCAAGATGTTGACCCCAATTAAAGCTTCTCCCTCTTTTAGCGTAATCCCTTTAACTCCGCCTGTTTTGACGCCTGTTACTGGTAGCTCCTCAATCGGGAAGCGAATCGCATAAGCTGTATCTGTCGTTAATAATAATTCCGCTTCATCAGTGACGAAATCCGCAAAAATCATTTCATCTCCTGCTTTGACATTCATCGTTTTAATCGGCTTCGAATAACGAGTTACAGCATAATCTGCTAGAGGTGAGCGTTTAATTTGTCCATCTTTCGTAGCTGTTAAAATATACGTATTGGCCTGTTCGAATGTCTCAAAACCGTATACAGCAAGAATAGATTCGTCTTCTCCGGTCGGCACAATACTTGAAATATGCTGACCAAGATCCTTCCAACGAATATCTGGTAGCTCATGGACAGGCTGATAAATGTAATTGCCTCGATTTGTGAACAGCAGTAAGTGATGCTGCGTATTTAAGTTTTCTTCATATAATAAATAATCGGAATCTTTCATCGCAAAATCCTGGCCATTCGATGCTGCGTGTGAGCGTGTAGATGTACGTTTAATATAGCCATCCTTTGTGACAGTAACAACGACTTCCTCACTTGGTACAAGAACATCTAATGTAATTTTGATTTCTTCAATTTCTCGTTCAATTTTCGAACGACGTGGCTCTGTAAAACGTTTTTTAATATCGAGCAATTCTTGTTTAATGACACGCACAAGCTTCGCTTCACTATTCAGAATGCCTTCAAGCTTGGCGATGAGTATATTTAACTCATCCTGTTCATGGCGAAGCTCTGTAATATCCGTATTCGTTAAACGGTATAATTGTAAGCTCACAATTGCCTCTGATTGCACTTCTGTAAAATCAAACTTCACCTGCAAGTTCGTTTTCGCATCTCGTTTATCGTTGGAAGAACGAATCGTTGCAATGACTTCATCTAAAATGGACAGCGCCTTAATTAAGCCATCAACAATATGTGAGCGATCTTTAGCTTTTTGCAAATCATAAATGGAGCGGTTCGTCACGACTTCCTTTTGGTGGGTAATATACGCGTCCAATAACAATGGCAATGTCATCATTGTCGGACGACGATTATGGATAGCAATCATATTAAAATTATAAGCTACTTGTAAGTCAGTTGTTTTGAATAAGTAATTTAAAATACCTTGTCCAGGTACATCTTTTTTCAGCTCAATCACAACGCGTAAGCCTGTACGATCTGATTCATCACGAATTTCCGCAATTCCTTCAAGTCGTTTATCCACACGCTGTTCATCAATTTTCTTTACAAGATTTGCTTTATTGACATCATACGGCAATTCTGTAATAACGATTTGCTCTTTGCCACCCTTGATTGGTTCAACAGCTGCTTGAGCACGCACAATGATTTTGCCGCGTCCTGTCTCATACGCTTTCTTAATGCCATCGACACCTTGGATGATACCACCTGTTGGGAAATCAGGTCCTTTGATGACGGTCATTAATTCATCAACCGTGGCATTCGGGTTATCTAAGCGCATTAGAACGCCGTCTAGCACTTCATCTAACGCGTGAGGCGGGATATCTGTTGCATAGCCGGCAGAAATACCTGTCGAGCCGTTAACGAGTAAATTAGGGAAACGCGCTGGTAAAACAGTTGGCTCCATATCTTGATCATCAAAGTTCGGCACAAATTCAACGGTATTCTTGCCAATATCACGTAGCATCTCGGCTGCAATGGCAGAAAGTCTTGCCTCTGTATAACGCATCGCTGCAGGTGGGTCACCATCAACAGAACCATTATTACCATGCATTTCAATGAGCATATGACGTGCCTTCCAATCCTGACTCATACGTACCATCGCTTCATATACGGAGCTATCACCATGTGGATGGTAGTTACCAATAACATTACCGACTGTTTTGGCTGATTTACGGAATGGTTTATCATTCGTATTACCCTCTGTAAACATCGCATATAAAATACGACGTTGTACAGGCTTAAGACCGTCACGTGCATCAGGCAACGCGCGGTCTTGAATAATATATTTACTATAGCGACCAAAGCGGTCACCCATTACTTCTTCTAAAGGTAAATCTTGAAACTTTTCCGTACTACTCATGCTTGGCCCTCCTCTTGTTGGATGAATTCATTGTCTAAAATATTAGAATCATCCTCCATACCGAAGTTGACATTGGCTTCGATCCATTTTCGGCGTGGTTCAACTTTGTCGCCCATTAATGTTGTGACACGTCTTTCAGCACGTGCACCATCTTCAATTGTTACGCGAATTAATGTCCGCGTTTCCGGGTTCATCGTCGTATCCCATAGCTGGTCAGCATTCATCTCTCCAAGACCTTTATAACGCTGTAATATGTAACCCTTTCCAACTTTTTTAATGGCTGTTTGTAAATCACTTTCGGTCCAAGCATATTCAATCACTTCTTTTTTACCAGTACCTTTTGACACTTTATAAAGCGGCGGTAATGCGATAAATACCTTTCCTGCTTCAATTAATGGTCGCATATAACGATAGAAGAACGTTAGTAGCAGCACTTGAATATGCGCTCCATCAGTATCCGCATCGGTCATAATCACGACTTTATCATAAGATGAGTCCTCAACAGAGAAATCTGTTCCAACGCCTGCACCAATGGCATGAATGATCGTTGAAATCTCTTCATTTTTCATAATGTCCTGAAGCTTCGCCTTTTCCGTATTAATAACTTTACCACGCAATGGTAAAATCGCTTGGAACGTACGATCTCGCCCTTGTTTAGCAGAACCTCCTGCAGAATCACCTTCGACTAGATACAGCTCGTTTTTTGCAGCATTTCGAGATTGTGCAGGTGTTAGTTTTCCAGAAAGAATCGTACTGCCTTTTTTGCTTTTCTTGCCATTTCGTGCATCTTCACGCGCTTTACGAGCCGCTTCACGTACTTGCTGTGCACGAATAGCTTTTCGCACAAGAGATGCAGACAATTCAGCATTTTCTTCAAGTACATATAAAATTTGCTCTGAGACAACACTATCTACCGCCGAACGGGCCTCACTCGTCCCAAGCTTACCCTTCGTTTGGCCCTCGAATTGTAGTAAGTGCTCTGGAATGCGAACAGAAACAATCGCTGCTAAGCCCTCTCGAATGTCTGTCCCTTCAAGGTTTTTATCTTTATCTTTTAACAGACCAATTTTTCGTGCATATTCATTAAAAACACGCGTTAACGCTGCTTTGGCACCCGTTTCATGTGTCCCGCCATCTCGCGTACGAACATTGTTAACGAATGAAAGAATTGTTTCTGAATAGCCGTCATTGTACTGGAAGGCGAACTCTACTTCAATTTCATCTTGAATCCCTTCCACATACTTTACAGGGTGAAGTACATCTTTCTCCTCATTCAAATACGCAACGAAAGCTTCAATGCCGTTCTCATAAAAGAAAACATCACCTTTGCCTTCCTCGCGTTCATCGATTAACTCAATTTTTAAGCCTTTTAATAAAAATGCTGACTCGCGTAAACGTTCTGCAAGCGTATCATAATTATATTTTGTCACAGAGAAAATCGTGTCATCCGGTAGAAAATGGACGTGTGTTCCTGTCTGTTTTGTTTGTCCGATTTCTTCAAGTGTCGTCACAGGATGTCCACCGTTTTCAAAACGTTGTCGATACTTTTTACCGTCGCGGTGAATCGTCACTTCTAAAAAGGTAGATAAAGCATTAACAACTGAAGAACCTACACCATGTAAGCCACCGCTCGTTTTGTAGCCGCCTTGTCCGAATTTACCACCAGCGTGTAGGACGGTAAAGATAATTTCAGGAGTTGGTTTACCCATCTTATGCATCCCCGTGGGCATTCCACGGCCGAAGTCTCGAACGCTAATACTTTGGTCTTTATGAATAGTGACGATGATATGAGAACCAAAGCCAGCCAGTGCTTCATCCACCGCATTATCTACGATTTCATATACAAGGTGATGAAGTCCACGGCCATCTGTAGAACCGATATACATGCCAGGTCGCTTTCGTACCGCTTCTAATCCTTCTAATACTTGAATGGCGTCATCATTATAGACGCTTGGTGACTGTTTATTCGCCAAATATTTCCCCTCCAAAAAAAACAAACGCATGTTCTATTCATGTTCTCTTCCTAATAATAATAGCATTTCCTGTCAATAGCTAGTGGCAGGTCCAAAAAAATTTTAAAAATCCTTCACAACTTTTACTTTTTTATAGAATCATTTGCCATTATTGCTTCAGCTGTCCTATTTCCTTGACGCAAGGCATTAAGTTTTAGTTGCAGAAATACCGATGACTAATTGCTAACTGTCAACCGCATAATGGTTTTAATATCTTCATGCAGAAGCTTTTCAATACCCACTGTAAAATATTCAGGCATGTTAATAAAAATGTACTTCTTCCATTCCGCGAAATTAAAGATAGACTTCTATTCTACCAAAGGAACGGGTGAATGACAAAATTGCCATTTTACCTATATTTTAAGAAAGACGCTCGGGCTGATGGAAATACTCATGTCAAAAAGCCTAACTTATGTTCGATAAACCGATAGAAATCTTTAAAATATATTTATCTTTTGTATTGAATTCAAGATACACTAGGAAATCTCCTTCATTGCATTGTAGATTAAAGAGAAAAAGTGTAAAATACTTGTTACATATTATTAGTACCAAGTTATAAATGAAAGGAGTCCAGCTATGCTAAATGGACTTATTATTTTATGTGCTTATCTAATCGGCTCTATACCTTCGGGATTATGGATAGGCAAAATTTTTTATAAAACAGATATTCGTGAACATGGTAGTGGGAATTTAGGGGCGACGAATACATTCCGTATTTTAGGAAAAAAAGCAGGAATAGTTGTCACAATTATGGATGTTTTAAAAGGAACAGCTGCAGTATTACTCGTATCTCTTCCTGTTTTTTCTGAAGTATCCATTCACGCATTAATTCTTGGACTTATAGCGGTTGTTGGTCATATGTTCCCTGTCTTTGCGAGTTTCCGCGGAGGGAAAGCTGTGGCAACATCAGCAGGAGTTCTCTTAGGCTATTCATGGCCTCTATTTGTTTTACTATTTATTACTTTTTTCGTTACATTAAAACTAACGAAAATTGTCAGCTTAACTTCCATGATTGCCGCTTTAGTAGCACTAATTTATTCAATCGTATATTATTTTGTTACAGGTGATATTGCGTTAGGTTTTTTAGTAGCATGTTTATTTAGCTTTATCATTTATCGTCACCGAGCAAATATTGTCCGCATTAAAAATGGGACAGAGCCTAAGGTGAAATGGCTGTAACGAAGAGAGGAGCATTCTATTGAATATTGCACTAACAGATGAAGCCCTACAATGGTTTAAACGAGAGATGGAAGTAGAATCCGGAGATACTATTCGTTTTTATGCAAGATATGGTGGTTCCAGTCCCTTTCACGAAGGCTTTTCACTTGGAATGACTCGTGAAGAACCAATCGAAATTGGTGTAAAGACAGTTCTTGACGATGTTACCTACTACATCGATGAAAAAGATTTATGGTTTTTCAATGATCACAATTTACATGTAGATGTGGATACTACTATAGATGAATTAAAGTATGATTACCGCAAATAAAGCAGTGTTTCCTTCGTTTACCGAGGGAAACACTGCTTTTCTTTTTTCCAATGATTTATTTGAATTCAATTCCACCCTTGGTTTATCTCTTCTGAAAGTTGTACATTCTAGAGGTAGTGAACGCAAACTTGAGGAGGAAAGAAAATGTCCATTTCTAATGTTACAAATACCTCCCAATCCAATTCAAACAATGACCTATTGTATAGCTCACTTTCTCAAAATATGAAGGTGATTAAAAATACACTTGGGAATAGTAATGACATTATCATACGAGAAATTACGATTGGTAAAGCTGAAAAAAATACAATATCAAGTGAAATTACGATTGGTAAATCTGAAGAACATGCAATGATGATGATCTATATTGATGGTTTATCCGATAAAACAACTATTTCTGATTCTGTGATTGATAAGATGATGCAAGAATTTGAAGAAGCTCAAGACACAGATGTAGAGACCATAAAACAATATGTAAAAGAAACTTGTTTAACAGTCGGCGATGTCAATGATATTTTGAATTTCACAGCACTGTACAATTCTATTTTGAATGGAGATACGGTCATCCTTTTAGATGGTGTTACAACTGGCATCGTCACTAGTACAAAAAGTGCAAAAGATAGAGCTATTACTGAGCCATCAACAGAATCCGTTATTAGAGGTCCACGGGAGTCCTTTACAGAAACATTACGTACCAACACCGCCCTAATCCGTCGGAAAATTAAAAGTCCAAATCTTTGGATAAAGTCTCGTGTGATCGGAGAGGTCACGAAAACGGATGTTGCGGTTATGTATGTAAACGGTATTGCTAATGACAAAATCGTGGCCGAAGTTCTTTCTCGATTAGATCGCATTAATATTGATGGAATTTTGGAAAGTGGCTATATCGAAGATTTTATTCAAGATTCTAAATTCACTATATTTCCAACTGTCTTTAATTCTGAACGACCTGATGTCATTGCGGGAGAACTATTAGAAGGTAAAATTGCTATTTTAGTGGACGGTACACCCTTTGTATTAATCGTACCTGCTCTTTTTACATCCTTTTTACAATCTGCTGAAGATTACTATCAGCATTGGTTCATTAGTTCTTTTGTACGCATATTAAGATTTTTTGGTGTTAGCCTTGCGTTAATGGCGCCTTCACTCTATGTGGCCATAACAACTTTTCATCAAGAAATGCTACCAACAGCGATGCTCATCAGTATCGCATCTCAACGAGAAGGAGTCCCCTTCCCTGCAGTTGTCGAAGCACTCATTATGGAGTTAGCCTTTGAGATATTACGAGAAGCGGGTCTTCGAATGCCAAGAACTATTGGACCAGCAGTATCCATTGTAGGAACTTTAGTCATTGGTCAAGCCGCTGTAGAAGCAGGGATTGTCTCAGCTGTAATGGTTATTATTGTAGCATTAACTGCTATTTGTAGTTTCTTATTTCCCGCTTATGGCTTATCTAATACAATCCGTTTTCTACGATTCCCATTAATGATATTAGCAGCAATGTTAGGCTTATTCGGCGTGATGTTTGGGATAATGATGATCATTATTCACTTATGTAGCATCCGAACTTTTGGTGTTCCTTATTTAAGTCCATTTGGGCCATTAATCTTAAAGGATCAAAAAGATGCCTTAGTATTGTTTCCTCGCAGAGCTCTATTGACTCGACCACGTTTAATTAGTCAAAAAAACAATGTTAGAGGGCATAAATATTTTAGTGTTAAAAAAAGGAATTAACGAATGTGCAAGCGAGGAATGAATCATGTCAAAAATTAAAACTATATGCTTACTTTTGATTGTTACTATATTTTTAAGTGGTTGCTGGAGTAAACGTGAACTCAATGAATTAGCAATTGTCTCTGCACTAGGAATAGATAAAGTAGACGATGAATTTGAAGTCACTGTTCAAATTGTGGTTCCTGGTGAAATTTCATCAAAAGCCCCTACTAGTGGGCGATCACCTGTTACTACCAATTACGCAAAGGGCAAAACGATCTTCGAAGCTATTCGAAAAATGACAACATTATCGACTAGGAAGATTTATTTTGCCCATACACAAGTAGTTATTATTGGGGAAGAATTAGCGAAAGAAGGAATTAGTGAGGCATTAGATTTAATCTCTAGAGATCATGAATTCAGAAATGATTTCAATGTCATTATCGCTCACGAGGCAACTGCAAAAGAAGTCTTAAATATATTAACACCCATTGAAAAAGTGCCTGCTAATAAAATGATCAATTCACTTAATACATCTGAAAAAGCTTGGGGTTCAACGATTTCCATTAATATTGATGAATTAGTAAGTACTTTAAGTAGTCCTGAAACAAGTCCAATCCTTTCTGCCATTGAAATAAAAGGAGATGCGACCTTAGGAATGGGTGCAACCAATGTTGATAAAGTAAAAACGCCAGTGGTATTAAAGTATGCCGGATTAGCAGTATTCAAAGAAGATAAATACATTGGGCTTTTAACAGAAGAAGAAAGTAAAAGCGTAAGTTTTTTAAGTGACAAAATACAAAGTACGATTGAAATTATTGCTTGTCCTAAGGGAGGTACATTAGCAACAGAAATTACGAAATCCAAGACAAAAATAAAGGGAAAGTTTGAAAAAGGTACGCCAAAAATTAATGTTCATATAGATGTTGAGCAAAATGTCGGAGAAGTTGAATGTAATATTGACCTTACTTCCCATAAATCGATTGATTACGTAAATAAAAAAACGGAAGAAGTGATCCAACAACAAATCGAAAAAACAATCAGTACAGTTCAGCAAACTTATCGAGCTGATATTTTTGGATTTGGTGAGGAATTACATCGCACAGATCCTAAAAAGTGGAAAAAAATCAAAGAAGACTGGCCAACCATATTCCAAGAGCTACCAGTTAACGTTGAAGTACATGTCAAAACAGAAGGATTAGGAACAATGCAAAATTCATTATTGAACAAAAAAAAGAAGGAATAAGCTATGGTAATAACATTTTTCATACTCATTATTTCAATTGTTATTGCCTTTGCTTTTATTCCTAAACTTCAAAAAAATAACGAAACGAAAACGATTGTTATTTTTTCAATTTTTTTATTGATCGGTACTGCCTTAAATATTGGCATTGCTTTAAATCTCAAAATTCCAAGCCCAACAGACTTGATTACCTTTATCTTTACTCCAATTAGAGAGTTCATCGTTTCACTGTCAAAATAAATGAAGTAACTTTAAAAAGAAGGGGTAGTTCATGTTGGAAAAAGAAATCATTAGTTCAAGACAATTTACAATCATTACCCTTCTTTTTACAGTTGGTACAGCCATATTAATTATCCCTTCAAGTGTAACAAGTGCAGCAAAGCAAGATGCATGGATCGCAACAATCATCGGTGTCGGTTTAAGTTTACTCTTAGTGAAGCTACTCGTTACTTTAGGAAATCAGACTCCCACACTTACATTTACAGAGGCGAACGAAAAAATACTAGGTCGTTTTTTTGGAAAACTGACCGCAATTGGCTTTATCCTTCTTACCTTTTTGGCTACAGGTGAATTATTATATTTTATTGGAAGTTTCATGTCTACGGAAGTGATGCCAGAGACGCCTTCTATGGCTTTTTCATTGCTGTTTGGCATAATCATCATTTATGCTGCATTCCAAGGAATCGAAGTCTTTGCGCGTTCAGCAGAAATACTTTTTCCGGTGTTTATCTTGGTTTTTATCATTTTTGTAGTTTGTATATCACCATTAATCAATTTTGAAAATGTACAGCCCATATTGGAAACTTCAAAAAAATCATTATTTATAAGTGTTATTCGATTTATGAGTATTTGTTCATTTCCCCTTGCCGTGCTATTAATACTTTTCCCTTCCGCTGTCAATGTTCATAAATCAGCACAAAAAGGATTTTATATTGGCACAGCTATTGGAGGCATTGTTTTAATAACCATCGTCACACTATGTATCCTTGTCCTAGGTCCATCACTTACCTCTAATCGGACATTTCCTAGCTATGCATTAGCGCAAAGAGTTTCAATCGGGAATTTTTTGCAGCGTGTTGAAGTGGTTATGGCAGCCATGTGGATCTTATCTATTTTTATTAAAACGTTTATGTATTTTTATGCCTCCGTTATCGGCATAGCGCAAATATGTGAAATCAAAGATCATCGTCCGCTCATTTTGCCAATCGGAATGACTGTTATTGGCCTTTCGCAAATCATTCATCCAGATATCGTTCATTCCAATACTTATAATAAAGAAATCTTTCCTTTGTTTTCTGGTACTGTTGCAATTTTGTTACCGATCGTTCTACTAATCGCCGCGAAAATTCGCAATATTAATGGTAGTCAAGGGAATGAAAATGTTACAAACTGTAATTGTTGTCCACAGAATGCAAGTGGTAGTAATAACGGAAATGCTTCTAATAACGCAAGTAATAGCAACAGTAAAAATGCTGTACAAATTGGAAGTAATTGCAATTGCGGTAATGCTTCTAATAATGCAAGTAATAGCAACAGCCAAAATGCTTCTAATAATGCTAGCGATAACAACAGCCAAAATGCTTCTAATAATGCAAGTAATAACAAAAGTCAAAATGCTGTACAGAATGGAAGTAATTGCAATTGCGGTAATGCTTCTAATAACGCAAGTAATAGCAACAGCCAAAATGCTTCTAATAATGCTAGCGATAGCAACAGCCAAAATGCTTCTAATAATGCTAGTAATAACAACAGCCAAAATTCTTCTAATAATGCAAGTAATAGCAACAGCCAAAATGCTTCTAATAATGCTAGCGATAGCAACAGCCAAAATTCTTCTAATAATGCTAGTAATAGCAACAGCCAAAATTCTACTGCTAATGCTAGTAATAATAACAACCAAAATGCTTCTAATAATGCTAGTAATAGCAACAGCCAAAATTCTACTGCTAATGCTAGTAATAATAACAATCAAAATGCCACTACTAATGCAAGTAATAATAACAACCAAAATGCCACTACTAATGCTAGTAATAATAACAACCAAAATGCCACTACTAATGCTAGTAATAATAACAATCAAAATGCCACTACTAATGCAAGTAATAATAACAACCAAAATGCCACTACTAATGCTAGTAATAGCAACAGTCAAAATGCTGTACAGAATGAAACTAATAGCAATTGCGAAAATACTACAAAAGGTCAAAATGAATCTACCAATGAAAACCCGTCAGAAAACTAACAACATATTTGGATTTAAAAAATGATGCCCCTGATATGATCAAGGTCATCATTTTGTTTAAGTGTTTACAGAACCCATGAACTAGATATGATATTCAAGTTCATCAACGAAATCCCATTCATATGGTGTTTCTTGGTAAACATAATAGTTCAACCAGTTTGAAAATAATAAATGAGTATGGGCACGCCACGTATTAATCGGTTCATTTAATGGATCATCACTTGGGAAGTAATTCACTGGAACCTCAATATCCAAACCTTTTGCGACATCACGACTATATTCATCTGCTAATGTAGTCGCATCATATTCAAGATGTCCTGTAATCATAATGTTTTTATTATCCTTCGATTGCACAATAAAGACACCGGCATCTTCTGAGTAAGATAGTAATCGTAAATCAGGATGGTTGCGTACTTCGTCAATAGAAACAGAAGTATATCGTGAATGTGGGGCCGTAAATAAATCGCTAAAGCCTCGAACTAAATCCACGGTTAAATCCGTAATGACATGAGAATAAACACCTGAGCATTTAGCAGGGAGCTCAATTTTGCCAATACCGTAATGATGGTATAATGCTGCTTGTGCGCCCCAACATATATGAAGGACCGATGTCACGTTTTCCTTGGACCAATCCATAATTTCTGCAATTTCCTGCCAATAGTTCACGTCCTCAAAAGCCATTTTTTCAACTGGCGCACCCGTAATAATCATGCCATCATAGCGACGATGGCGAATTTGATGAAAAGTTGTGTAAAATAGCTGTAAATGCGATTTACTGACATTTTTCGATTCATGTGTGGCTGTGTTTAAAAATGTAATATTAACTTGTAATGGTGTGTTACCTAATAAACGTAGTAATTGCAGCTCTGTTTTTTCTTTTTCAGGCATTAAATTCAAAATTAATATATTTAACGGACGAATTTGTTGGGTTTTCGCTCTATCCTCTTCCATGACGAAGATTTTTTCCTCACGTAAATGTTCTCCAGCTGGTAAATTTTTTGGAATATTAATTGGCATCTTGCATTCCCCTCTCTTGTATTTCTCTACATATAAAGAATTTTATAAGTCCATCTAAATTAAAAAAATCCCCCTCATTCCATTTGAGATAGAATGAGAGGGATTTTAACCACGTTCACTCTTATCTCTCAAAGGACAAATCCTTTGGTGGAATTAGCACCTTTCTAACATTTGTTAGAGGTTGCTGAAGCGTCATCGGGCCAAATCCCTCAGCTTCTCTTGATAAGATTATTTAATTAAAAAGAATTGTAACATGAACAATTAAGAATATCAATAATACATAGAATATTTTGTAATTAACATGCATGTTCTTCTCTAAATTGATGAACACTAATCCTGATGCAAATCATGTTGACGCTATGAAATATTATGGTAAACAAGCCGTAATTATGTTACCATATATCTTTAGTAATAGAGAGGAACGTGAAAAGTTTGATTAAAATTGAATTTCCAAAACCAGATTTAGTGATTCGCCAACGCGAACAAGATTTAAAGCCAGGTGATGTACCAATCACACCGTACCATGGTTTTATTGATTTCCATAAAATCACACGTGAAAACGGTGGCATTTTCTTATTCTACAACGAAGAGAACGAGCTATTATTTGTAGGTAAAGCACGTAAAATTCGTCAACGTATTAAAAAGCATTTTGAGGACAATGTGTCACCGATGAAAAATCATCGTAATGAAATTTTCAAAATTGAAGTGTATGAAGTGGAAGATCCAATGGAACGTGAAATTTACGAAACATACGCGATTAATTCATTCCGTGCTAAATACAATGTTGATAAAGTATTTTATTAATCTTTAGCAAAAAGACCGAAATCTCTTTAAGGGGGTTTCGGTTTTTTTCGTTAGGTTTATTCTTCCTATAAACCTGTTATTACATGATCAAAATGTGTGGACTTGCCGTTTATATACACCTCGATAATTTCCTGCTCAGGGTCTTTTGTAATTTTATAAACATATTGTTCAGCAACATCATTGGATGGATTCATTTCTTCGAATTTTATTTTTAATATATCACCCTGTATCTCCAAATCAGCATGTGCAATCCCTTTCGAATAAAAAACAATGTAAAAAGTATCTTTTCCATCATTGATTAATTGGAGCTTATCATCGGAAATTATTTTCTTTTGCACTTCATCTGGAACAACAGCAATTTCACTAATACTTAATGTGGAATTATTACATGCTCCTAAAATAGTTAAGGTCAACATGAATAAAATGATGATTTTTTTCACTATTTATTCCCACCTTCATGTAGCATCCATAATTATTTTTATTTATTATATTTTAGGCTCATTACCATAACGTGTGGTTGATTACCGTTCCTACTGGGCGCTTTCCTGGGGGCGTCCGATAAGCCCCAAGGAGTCGCCCAGCCTCCACTCTAATCAACTTATATACAAAACATACGTCTTTACAAATGTTGTAGTTTTATAAAAAAGATTGATCATTTATAATAAAGATTGATTAAAGATCCTGTGTTGATATGCAGGATCTTTTCTTATTCCACAATCGGGCCAGATTGTGGAATAACATTCTTAAAAGAACTTTACTAACATTTGTTGAAATATTTCCTTTAGCTTTTATATTTAAGTAGTGAGTTGTATTTATATTGTAAAATGTCATATGTAATTTAAACGGGTTATGAAGAAATTTTTATTGACAAAATAATTTTTTTCTGTAAAATGAAAAACAATTCAAAAATATTTGTATAGAACAAAGGCTATGAAAAGAAATAGTATCAATTATTTTTACGAACAGAAAGTTACCGGTTGATGAGAGGTGCATGTAAAACGATTGAGAATTCATCTTGGAGCTGTGTACCGAAAAGATCATTCTAAGTAGGCTACGCCGGTAAGCACCCGTAATCATGTGCGAGAGTATCGTCAAATGACCGTACTTCTTGAGGTAAGTAATGTGAATTGCTTATAAATTAAAGGTGGTAACACGAGTTGAATCGTCCTTTTGGTTAATCCAAAAGGACGTTTTTTTTATTCCTTTTTTGAGCAAAGTATTTGAAAATCTAAACGTATTAGGAGTAAGACATTATGAAAGACAATCATCAAGATTCACAGCTGAAGCGCGAATTAAGTACTCGTCACATGCAATTAATTGCACTTGGCGGATCCATTGGGGTCGGTTTATTTTATGGCTCTAGTTCAACAATTCAAATGGCTGGGCCATCTATTTTACTAGCTTATTTA
>NZ_JBSSFD010000030.1:0-58056 GCF_054062295.1 Lysinibacillus sp. TE18511 | reverse complement strand
CTTTGCGTTATTCATCTTAATTGAACCGCCGTATACGGATCCGTACATACGGTGGTGTGAGAGGTCGGGAGCTAATCACTCCCTCCTACTCGATTGCTTTAATGGATAGAATGCTGACTATCGCTGATAAAGATAACGAAAACGCTGATAAAAGCCCTCGAAACGCTGATAAAGGTAACAAAATCGCTGATAAAAGTCCTCGAATCGCAGCGGGATGCCTGACCAAGAAAAAATGACTTACTTCTACTTATAGGACAGCTCCTTTCATTTTTATCCCGCATGTAACTGCCCGATTGGTTTAACTAACATTCAGAGGGATAAAGAAAATCCGTCTGAAAGAAGTTTAACCTTATTTCACTGCCAATGTGTTGACAACATTTAATAATTCGCTTGATAAGTCATTCAGCACTTGAGCTTCTTCGGAAACTCTCTGCACAGTGTTAAGTTGCGATGCAGACGTTTCGGCTACTGCTCTCGTATTATCTCTCGAAGTTACCGAGAAATCTTCCATATCCTTAACAGCCGAAGTTACTTCTTCCATACCCGCTGCCATTTCTTCAATCGTTGCAGATAGTTCTTGAATTTGCCCAGTAACATGATGAATGGAAGTTAAAATTTGACTAAACGATTGTTCAGAATCATTAATCATCATTAAACCATTGTCCACTTCTTCCACAGCTAGTCTCATAACATTTACAGATTCATTTGTATCGTGTTGGATATGGGAGATAAGCGTGGAAATTTCACGAGCTGACGCCTCTGATTGCTCAGCAAGCTTGCGAACTTCATCTGCTACAACAGCGAAGCCACTTCCAGCTTCTCCAGCACGAGCAGCTTCTATTGCTGCATTCAATGCTAGTAAATTCGTTTGGGAAGCGATACCTGTAATAATACCGACGATTTCTTCAATTTTACCTGAATGCTCACCAAGCATTTTTACAGATGCTGCTGATTGATTGACAGCTTTACTAATGACATTCATTTGGGCAACAGATTTATTAGTAGATTCATTGCCTTTTTCAGCTTCTTCTGAAGTAAGGATAGAGGACTCTGAAATTTGATTTGATGTCATGGCAAGTCGTTGAATACCAATGCTCATTTCTTCAATTGTAATGGCGCTTTCTTTTGCCTTTTGTACTTGTAAATCAGCGCCCCCAGCGATCTCTTGCATGGATGAAGCTATACTATTGTAAGAATCTGTTGCTTCCAGCATATTGGTCGATAAAACATTGGCAGAATTTGAAACGTGTGTAGAGACATTTGTGGCACTTTTATTAACGGTTTTTAAATTCTCAATCATGGAATTAAAGTTTTTCGTTAGGAGGCCAATTTCATCTGTTGATGATACAGGTAAAGGCTCAAGCTCTAAATTACCTTCTGCTACCTTTTTAGATTGTAGAGAAAGTTGTTGGATAGGTGTTAATTTTCTTGTTACAAGCGAGAAAACTGCAATGGAAGAACCAATTAAGAAAATAACTGTAACTACAAGAGTCCATAATACTTCTGACATTGCCTTAGCAGTTACCTTTGATACATCGTAGTCCATTGCATAAGCAGCCAAGATAGATCCATCTTCATCTAAAATGGGTGTAAGTCCTGTTTTATAGCTACCATACTCATCGCTATATATTTCAGTAGCTGTAGTTTCCTTTGTTTCAAAAACCTCTTTAATCTTTGCAAGGAAATCTGAAGATAGACCCATTTCTATCATATCCTGATTATATTCAGCTCCTTCATTAAGTACACTAGATGAAAGAACCGGTGCATTTATTTTTTCTCCATCTACTGTAATGAGAAAAAGATTCGTAATAAGATCTGATTGATTGTTTACAGCATCCATTTCTTTTGTCAAACGAAGGACATCTGGGTTACTAGCATTGGGTTCCTGCAATACAGATTGCAATGTTTTTAAATCTATAGTCTTTGATAGAATCATTCCTTGATCATGAAGGGCTAGGTCCATATTTTTTAAATTGCTGCCTTTCACTATATAATAGGAAAGACCTAAAGTAACTAATCCATATAGTAATAAGATATTTAACGTTATAGCCGTTAATTTCTTACTGATGGACATATGCTTTTGCTTGCTTGTCTTCATGCTCTTCCTCCTAAAATTATATACAAAACATATTTTAGATAAAAAAAGGGACAATCGTTGATGTGATAGTCGAATGTAACGAGAAGAGCTCGCGACAATTGACAGTTCAGATGTAATTAATCATGAAAATTTATGTTCCTTTTTACTCAAAAAATTATGAATGTAAATTAATCCATTTATACCCTGACAATAAACAACTATACTGCCAAAAAATATAGTTCACAACCCAAAGAACTTACTATTCCAACTGTGAATCTTCGAAATTAAAATTAAAAATTAGGTTTTTAGTCTGTAAGAATCTTTTTAGTGTGGATAATTTTACTAAAAAATAACTTTTTATTAATATAAAATGACTTGAGAGTCGTTATCTAAGTTGATTTTAAATGATTAAAATATAGGTAGAAAATTTCAAGGCTTTATTTTATGGGGGAAGGGGAAATCCTTTCGTGTAATAGATAAAAAGGCTATCCACTAGTTCGTATTTGAACGTATGGATAGCCTTTTTTGTTATAGTTATTTACCTTGGATTACCAAAGATGCCAGGTAACATATCTTGCATTCCTGGTAAGTTTAACCCTGGGAAACTAGGATATTGCCCGCCTGGATATGGCATCGGAGGGCGCGGAGGGTATGGCTGCGGTGGATATGGCATCGGAGGGCGCGAAGGATATGGTTGCGATGGATATGGCATAGAAGGTTGCGAAGGATATGGTTGTGATGGATATGGCATCGGGGGGCGCGAAGGATATGGTTGTGATGGATATGGCATCGGAGGGCGCGAAGGATATGGTTGTGATGGATATGGCATAGAAGGATGTGAAGGATATGGTTGTGATGGATATGGCATTGAAGGACGCGAAGGATATGGTTGTGATGGATATGGCATCGAAGGACGCGAAGGATATGGTTGTGATGGATATGGCATCGAAGGACGCGATGGGTATGGTTGAGACGGATATGAAGGTGGATAGGAGCTACCAGGAAGCATGCTAGGGTGATACGGAATGTTAACATCAAAATTTTCATCTTCGGGAGTTAATCTAGGATTGAACAATGAAACACACCTTTCTTCATTTTTTCTTTTCTAACATATGCTCACTATTATGATTGTCATAGGCTTTAAACTAGGCGTGAATAATCGCTAATGATATCAGTCTTTAAAATAGAAGTTGTTATAAAATATATCGATTTTAATTATAATAGAAGAAAATATCATTAAAGGATGTTTAGTGAGATGACAATTATAAAAATCAAAAAAATAAAGATACAAAATTTACGAAATGTACGACATGGTGAAATTATTTTAGCGGTAAATTTCGAGACGTTTTTTAAACCCAATGTTGTAGGTTTATATGGACAAAACGGTTCTGGGAAAACAACTATTGTTGATGCATTTGGCTTGTTAAAGGCACTGATCTCCGGCTGGATTGCTGAAATTAAATTACCATCTCAGGAAAAGAAATTAATTATGGCAGGGGAAGATATGGCAAGTATTGAGTTCGAGTTTCTAGTAGAAAATCAATTTGGCACATTTTTTCTCAATTATTATGTAGAGTTACAAGAAGATCAAAACAGACTGTACACAACGGTTGAACGTTTAGCTTACAGAGAAAACGAGAAAGGGAAGCGTTCAAAGATTCTAATTAATGTTACAGAGGAAGACATACAACTACGTAAAGCAAATCTTTCTGATATGAATGAAAAAACGCGTATCCAATTACTAGTCACTCATCAATTAGCTAAAAAACAATATATGTCCTTTATCTTTCACAAAGATTTAAAGCCATTATTACAGGACAGGTTGTCAGAGCTAGAAATGCAATTGATTCATAATTTAGCAATAGATTTTAATCGGGATTTACATGTCGTTAATAATCAAAATATCGCACCGTTATATGAAGAGCGCAGTATGCCCTTTAGTATTCATCTTGAAAAAACTCGTGGTTCTATCCCTTATAATTTGAAGGGGCCAGCGTTATTGCCTGAGGATGCATTTTACGTGTTATGTGAAGTAATAGAGCAAAGTAATCAAGTATTATCAGCGATTATTCCTGGTCTGTCTATAAAGATTAATGTGCTTACAAAACAAACTATGGATAACGGGGAAAAAGGAATCCGTTTTGAATTTTTATCGCAGCGAGGGGAACGCGAATTACCACTACGGACAGAGTCAGAGGGAATTTTGAAAATTATTTCTGTACTCAGTGTACTCATTGCCGTTTATAACAACCCAAATGCTTGTGTAGTAATTGATGAATTAGATTCTGGTGTTTTTGAATATTTGTTAGGCGAGTTGTTAACAGTGATTGATGAGGACGGAAAAGGACAGCTTATTTTTACGTCTCATAATTTACGTGTGTTAGAGGTGCTTGCTATTAAAAACTTATGGTTTACGACAACGAATGAGGATCGTCGTTATGTGCAGCTAAAAGGTATCAAAGAGGTCAATAATGCTCGAGATGTTTATTTACGTGCAATTCAGTTGGGCGGACAGGATGAGGAGATTTATAAGGAAACGAAGATATTTAAAATCAAGCGTGCTTTTCGAAAAGCAGGTGTCCAGCATGACTAAAAAGGTTCTATTAATAATTGTAGAAGGGCAGACGGAGCAAATTGTTTTGGAGGATTTTCTGGATGAACATTTTGCAAATTCCACGATTCGTTTCGATGTACAACGGGAGGATATTTTAACGAAGTGGGATACTCATAAACGAATACCTAATATTAAAAATAGTGTTGCACGAGTGATTCAGAACTATTTGGAAAAGTATAAGTTTTTAGCGAAAGATTTAACCGCTGTCGTTCATATTACAGATGCAGATGGTTGCTTTATCGCCCCTGAATTTGTCAAGGTGAAGGAAGATATTGAGGGGAAGTTACATTACACAGAAGATGCAATATTGGTGAAATCTGAGAAGCGTAAGGAGCAAATCGAGCAACGTAATGAAATGAAGGCGAATAATGCCAAAATCCTTGTAGCGAATGATCATTTTAGCATTCAACGATTAAAAATACCGTATCAGCTATTTTATTTTTCTACAAACTTGGAGCATGTACTATGGGATGAGCGCAATGAAGTAGCAACGGAAAAGGTGCAAAAAGCTGATGAATTTATGGAAAGTTTATCGAGTTCCATAGAAGAATATTTAACAGAATTTCTTCCAGTTAACGCAGAGCTTCCGTATAAAGAAAAAATGAAAATGAGCTGGTCTTTTTTAATGGAGGGCTGTAATTCATTACAACGCGGAACGAATGTGCCGTTATTATTTGAAATGATTAAATCAGATGTACAATGAAAAACAAAATGGCTAAGGTAATCTATGTGAATGATGATTTCCGTTCCAGGCTACTCGCTTTCCTGTGGGCGAGCGTCGAGCCGCTTCCTCCGCTTAAGGAACGAAGGCTAAGTGCGTCACGTCCTGTGACAATGCCTTCGTGACCAACATCGTGTTGGCCTCAGGGTCTCGCCTGTCTCGCTTTCCCACGGGAGTCGAGTAGCCTTCCACTACAATCAGCAATAGTGTAGAACTTTTATAAAATCTATGCATTTCAAAAGTGAACAAATGGTTGCTCTTCATAATAGACTTATAACAGTTAGGGCGATTGTATATCTGTTTTTGCTGCGCTTCGTTTTGCCGAAGAGCTATACTATGACACCTTAATAAATCACCTTTATGTTAAAGAACCACAACATTCACAAAGATCTTCCTGACCAGTTTGTTTTCAACACTATAAATGCCCTCCAATATTTAAATGGAGGGCATTGCAATTTTAACAACAGGTGACGAAAATCATCTAGCGACCGTTTCCTGTTTTTGTGCACATGAGGCTTTAGCGCATTTGCTCGTAGCTACGAATATGTCCTAAAATAGCTGGATCTTTAATTTTTGTATCCTCACTTAACAGTAAAAGCTTTGACATAATCTCGGCTGTACGCGGATCGTCATCCACCATTGGTAAGAAAATTCGTCCGCGGTGCTGAGATGGTACGGCGATTATTGGAATCATTGAACCGCCCACTTGATGGACAACGCCACTGCCTAAGTGCAATGAATAGCTAGCAAGTTTGCCTTCAATAAGTGCATGCTGCTTTTTCACTTCGACATTTGTTAGCTTTAATAGCTTCGCTAATTCTTCTACAATGACACTACGCATATCAATTGTAGAATGGCTCGCTTCAGGATCCACACCACCGACATGTGCAACACTTACAACGAGGTCAATATCTCGCATTACTTCTGAGAATATCGTTGCAGGAATGTCATCTAATACTAGGTCTTTACCAGTTAAACGATTGTAGAAATAGACACCTTCAATAGCCGGTGCTTCGATTTCTGCTGGTGTAAACCAATCTGCCTGCGCATACAAGGAGGCAACGATGTTTTCTTTGTAATACACTTTTCGTGGTCCTTCATCATAACTAATTTGCCAGCCTCGTGTTTTTAGGAGTGCAACCGTTTGAGAAGGATTTACTTGATGTCCCGCATAACGCAATGATCTTTTTTGTCCTTTTTCATCTGCATTTATTACATACAGCTCACGGAATATTTGCTTAAATGGCTGTTTTATTTCGTGTTCGAACATTTTAGCTTGCCATTGTCGCCATTGTCCGCTTTGCAGTAGGTGATACGGATGGGCGATTGTTAATATAGCTGTAGGAGCAAGCGATACTATGTCGTCTGTTAGTAGCTTTAGACCATCCTTAGTTAGCCATCCTACATGCTCTTCTTTTTTAAAGATGAGCTTTTGTAGAAGTGGAGCTAAAATCGGGTGCTCTAATAAATTGATCAGCTCTTCGGCAAAGAATTTAGTTTCAAGCTCCATTGCCTGTTCGAGTGATGGGCGTGCTCGTTTATATTGCTCCTGTAATTCTTTTCTTGCCTCCTGCAATTCTACAACTTGCGCATGTTTTTTCAGTGCAGCAGGAATGTTTTTTAGTTGCTTCCCATCCTTTTCAACGATCATCGTAACATTTGCATCCTCATCAATTTGTAGCTGTGCAGTAATATGTTCGATTTGTTGTGCATCGAATAAATGCTTGATATCGGTATAGGCTGCTAGCTCCATGCGCCATGTGAAGCGTGTTGTTTCGCCGTCTCCTGCATTTCGTGCTAAATTTTCGAGCGCAATGCTGGCTGCACGCGCTTCACTAGCACGACGCTGTGCACCAAATTGTTTGCTTTCCTTTAAAAACTGTTGGATGAATTGATAGCGTGTTAGCGCATCCTGTTGATCCGATTTTTTTAGTGGAATAAGTCCGAGTGCACGTAGTTTATCTTTATTGCGTTTATCGCGAATTTCTTCCATTAACGGTTCTGGACTAAGCTTGCCTATTGCTGTATCAGCATAAAGCTGTGCTCGACGGTGGTTAGCTCCCTCCGATGCATATTTTGCTGCATCATATACAATCTTGAAATTTTTGGCGCCTATTGTTTGATACGCACTTTGGAACCAAGCTAAATCAAATGCACCGTCACGGAAGTCATCAGCAGTAATGCTTGAGAAAAGAGCAATCTGATCTTTAGCAAAGTCCGATAAATGGTCGGTTGTATGGGCGATAAAGTACCATGCTGATTCTTTTAATCCTTCCCAATCAATCAATTCACTAACAAGGTCGACCCAATGTTGGTTATACATCATCGCTTCAATTAAGCGTTCTTTTGAAATATCTGTTTTTTCCCACGCATCTTTTAATTGCTGCGCAGTTTCTTCCTTTTTAGGATAGCAGCTTGCAAGTAGGCGAGAAAAAACATCCTTTTTCGTTTCCGCTTGCCAAATATAGCCACGAGCAAGCTTTTCACCATCTAATGCTTGTAAAATCTTTAAGAAATAATCAATACCCTCTATATAAGAAATTCTACTAGCGAGTTGCGTTACTGCTGTAGGAATATCACCACGCATAAGCTCGATCTCTAAAATGCGATCAATGGCCTGCTCACGAACAGCAAAGAGATTCGATAAGTCTTCAAATGACTGATGATAACGCTCCGTTAATTTACTTGGTGCACCAAGTATTTCGGAGGCTAATGTATCTGTGAAGATGGTTTCAAATAAATGATCCGTAGTGAACAAGCCTGCTTTACAAGCATCTAAATATTGGAATAGGTTTAGATTGTATATAGTTGGGCTATATTGCTCTATCTGCTTCCTCTTTGTTAACTCTTCGTTAATGGCAAGCATTTTGACATATTCACCGTAAGTCGTATAGTCAGAGAAGCAACGATGAACAAAAGTACCAATAACATCTAAAGCTACTATAGTTGAAGTAGAGCTATAATAATAGTCCCTCTCTCGTACCTCAAGCTTCCACTGCTCGGCCGATATTTGTGTTAAAAGCTGAAGCATAATACCGATTGCTTGTTCAAAAGCATTAAACTCAGGTGCATGCTGTGTTAGTAATGCGACAGCCTCTTTATGAAGCGCCTGCTCTCCAGAGACATTATCTAAATCTTGGGAAAGTACAGTGAAAATTCGTTCCACTGTTCGCTGATATTTGAAGTTGTTAAACTTAGCAACAAATTCTTTTATTTCTGCATAATTAAAGAATGGAGCGATTAAGGTTTGTGCTGCTTCACTCAGTTCATGTACCGCAGGATGTTCAGATAGATTGTTATAAAAGTTAAAATAAGCTAAATCCTCTGTACTGAATTTGGACGTCTTTATCCACTGGAGAATTTCATCTGGTATCGGATATACATCGAGACTTGCGTTTCGATTGTTTTTTGTTTTCGCAGCAACGATGTTAAATGTTTGCCCTAATGTTGTTGTAATCGGCGTATCATTCCATTGATATGTCTCGTACTCATAGTGGGCATTAGCATCTAATAGTTGAATAAGTTGTTCAAGCTTTAACAACAGCTTCTCTATATCATAATTAAAGAATTTTTCCAGCGGCATTGATTCCTGCATATATAAAGGAACAAGCTGCTTCCATGCTTCCACACCGTTCATCTTTATATCAATATTAGTGATGTTGTCGTATTGAATAGGAGGGTGTGGCGTATATAAACCAAAGCCATTGTCCTCATTATATTCTGGAACATCACTTGTTAACAATTGATCTAACATCACTTGTTCTGTCTTCGTTACTTTCGGAAGCAGGTCACAGAATGCGGCTATTTGCTCACTAGCTAAGTGATATTCTTTAGAAGCTTCCAACAACAACTCAAGCCCACCAAGTCGCTTCAACTGCTTCTTGTCCTGTATGAGTCGTTCGGCACTTTGCAATATTTTCTCCTGCGACTGAAGCTTTAAGAGTGAAATGGCTTCTTTACGAAGTGAGCCTGATTTATTCGCTAAAAGGTCCTCAATTTTTAAAACTTCATCGTCTGTAGGTGTTAGTGATTGTATTTTGTTCAACGCAAGGGAACGATTGATGGAGCTGCGATCTCGTAAAGTGCTAAATAGAAAATCACGCTTTCCTTGCGTAGTATCGTCAAGACAATAAATATTCAGAAGGCCGATTCTACTTGTAGGAGAGTAAGAATCTGCATCCGCAATAATACGTTGAAATAGCTCTTCATCTTGTAAATGGTGGGCTAAGATGATTTGTGTTGAAATTAAATCTTCTAACGACAAGTGTGCATAGACGAATGCTAAAGGTTTTCCTGTAATTGTTATACCATCTTTCGTGACTTCGCTCTTTGCCCATTCAAGCTGTTCAAATAGAGAGTATTCAATACCTTGTAGCTGAGTATTGTCTTGCATGAACTTTTGTAAATCTTTAACCCAATCGTTATCTCTAGCATATTCACTATTAATATAGTTATTTGCATATAGGAAATTGCCCCAAGCAAATGTAAATAGCTCAATATCCGTCGTTGTTAAAATAAGATCCTTGACATACTGTGCAGTGAAGGAAGTTTTCCCTAGATTTTTTAAAAATGCAAGTGTTGTCAGCTGGATATGCTTTTCGCGGTTTAACAACTCTGGCAAAATAGTATCGAGTTTCGTGTAATCCTTTGTAGAAATTGTCCAAAGTGCCACGTAAATATCGATCGTTCGCTCGCTTCTTAGTAGCTCAACGGCGAACTGGTCGTCTTCAATTGCTTGAATCGCTAACGATAATACTTCCTCTGTTACTTTTTGATTTTCGAAGCTAGTATAGCCAAGTCCCATCCATGTATCGACAGCGCGAATCACGGAGGAGAAGCGAGTGAGCTGATGCTCCTGAATAA
This sequence comes from Lysinibacillus sp. TE18511, assembly GCF_054062295.1. Lineage (NCBI taxonomy): Bacteria > Bacillati > Bacillota > Bacilli > Caryophanales > Bacillaceae > Lysinibacillus > Lysinibacillus sp. TE18511. The sequence continues at coordinate 47,781 of NZ_JBSSFD010000030.1, read as the reverse complement.
GCTTCATAATTGTCAGCTGCGCATCGAGAGTACCATGATCAATATTTTCTACAATGGCTTGACGTAGTCCCTCTTGCCGTGCAGCAGCAACTAATAGTTTACCAAGTGCCTCATGCATACGAGTATTGGTTGATTTGAAAATACCTCTTATCAGTGGGTATCCAAAAAAGGTACCCTGATGTTCGTCAAATAATATATTTTCAACCGCTTCTTCAATAACAGAGTTTTCTAAGGACAGTTCTTCAGCAAGCATTTGTTCAAAAACATTAAAGGGCATTACCTTTGTATTCTCATTTTTAATGACAAAGGAGCTATAGTTAGGGTAAGAACCATGTTCAAATTGATTGTGATTTATCAGTAATTCCTGCAGATTCATTTCTTCAAATGTCAGCATTTCTTCAATTAATTGTAAGCATTGAGAAAGGTGGTCCTGTACGGGTTGTGCAGAACGAAATGATCTACGCATAATGCCGGTCTGAAACATTGCTGTATCGTAACGTAATGCCAGTTTCTTAATAGTTTGTGCACGCTCTTGTGAAGAAAAGAGTGTAAGAACATCGAATAGTGGCCCAGCAAATAGCTCCTCAAGTGTTGTGACATTTAATTCAGCAACTTGTCGCTCAATACCATGATCACGAGTATCCATATAGTTAAGCAACGCCGTGGCTAGTGGCTGAATAGCTATTGGTGCAGTATCTATTTTGTTTTGCAATTGTACATTTTGTTCATGTGTAAGTGTCATGAAAATCGCTCCTTACCAAATGCGTCCTGCTAGCATTGTTAGTTTAATAAATGTAAAAGCATCGTCTTCTTGTATTGTTAATGGTGTAGTAAGTGAATTCAATTGTTCCTCATTATGGAGTACTAAGAAAAGCTCATCTTCAAAGGCTTGAAGCACTGTCGATATAGCTTGGTCTATAGACTGTACAGAGGCATTTTTTTTCTCACCAAAATGTACTTTGCCATGCTGTACTGCCTCCTCTAGCTGCTGATCAGTAATATAAATATGGAGCGGAGTATCCAGTGCTTTTTCGTTATAATTCTGAACTTCTTGTGTTACAAGTTGCGTAAGTAAATCTTTCAAAGTATAGACAGGCCCTTCAATAGTAAATGGGATTTTTTGAAGTTTACGTGATTTTTTGCCGATTGTTTTTTGTTGGTAAAATAAACGCAATCTAACACCTCCTTACAGTAACTTCATTATACAAGAGAATAAATGGCGAAAAGAATGAGGCATTTTACGTTAGTTGTATAAAAAAATTTGGGAAAAGTGTAACAAATAAATTGTTGCGACGACATATTTGTGAGTGTAGAAAGTGGGGTGAAGTTTTGCATAAGGATATACCAAAAATAGAACATTTGTACGATTATTATTATCGTGATGTGTATCATTTTGCGCTTTATTATACAAATAGCAAGCAAGAGGCAGAGGATATTACGCAAGAAACGTTTTTTTAAGTGATGAAGCAGTTAGATCATTTAAAGGATCAAGATAAAGTAAAAACTTGGATCATATCAATAGCACGAAATACAGCAGTAGACATACATCGAAGGCAGAAAATAAAACGTCTATTAATAGAAAAACTTAGCTGGCAGCCTGTTTTAAAGGAAGTTCCTGAGCCTCTAGAAATGGTAGAACTACATGAACAATGGAAAACAGTACAAGAGGCACTAATGACGTTAAAATCACATGATCGAACAATCATTATTTGCCGAATGTTAAAAGACTACACTATTCAGGAAACAGCAGCAATTTTGGGTATCTCGGAAGTCAAAGTGCGCGTTGATTTTCACCGAGCCCTGGCAAGACTTCGAAAAAAGGTAGGGAGGGATGATTGATGGACGAACGTGATTACGAGTTATTTGACGCATTAAAAAAACGCCCTGATAAAGATCCGGATGTAGATTTCTCCAATCAATTGCGTAGAGAGCTACAAAAGAGTCATATAAAGAAAACAAAACGATTACCTGTTGCAACGATCCTAACCGTTCCTGTAACATTAGCCGTTCTTCTATTTGTCTTCATGATTGGTGCAGGGCAATCGTTCGAACTGAAAAATGCAGCACAGTTAACCATCAATCAGGAGAAAAACTTTACACATCTAGTAGTCATTTTTCTATTGCTTGCGCTCTCGTTGTTTATTTTGTTCGTTTATTATAAAGGACTTACGAGGGGAAAACTTGTCTACATGACGTTCGCATTGTCTTTCTTGGCATGGATTGGGAACCTAGTATATGCAGAGAAACAAAACATAGATGAACCTATTGTGCAACCAAGTTATAGTGAGTCCTATGATAGTAAGCAAGATCATATAGATGAAATTCAACAGGATAACTATTGGATGAAAACAACAGAGGGAGGCATAAAATAATGAAAAAGCCTTACGAACATTTATTTAACGGTGTGTGCTGTGTTTTTATAGATTTAAGTTTTTTTGGCTTACCAGATATCTATCCAGATTTTATTGGCTATCTATTTTTTGCATATGGTATCCACTTACTGCCATCACTTCATAATTTAAAGCGTTGGTCGAAAAACTTCGCCATTATTTTAGCCGTATTATCATTTTTTGTGGAGCTAGATCAATGGTTAGGTTATAAGATGCTAGGGGAAATTGGGGTACAGTTTATACAATTTTTATTCATCGTCTTTATGTTCGTTGTTTTCCAATTATTATTGCACATTCATAAAAATAAACCTTTAGAAGCTAAAACATTTAAAACATATCAAAAGTTTATAGCATTTATGCTCTGTGGCTTTGTCATACAGTCATTTTCAATAAATATTGATGCAAGTATGCGAGAAAATGTTCATTTTATAGGTTATGTACCACAGTTACTTGCTTATTTCTTTTTTCTATTCTATTTTCGAGCGTGTCATAAATACTATAAAGAAATCAATGAAAACAAGGTCCCTTCGCTGAAATAAGCGAAATCTAAGCATTCGATGCGTCTATATGCAACGAATGCTTTTTTGTTTCTCAATTTTATTAGGGGCAAATAACCGAATAAAGCTATTTCCGTTGTCATAAGATTAATTGGTATTGTCTGGTTCATTGCAAAAGATGTTTATTTTCTAAATACTCGGGTAAATGTAATTTAAGTATGACTGTAATGAATCGGCAGTTTAATCATTTCAAAAGGAGGCACTGACATTCAAATACATGTTGTACGAGCAGGGGATTCTGTCTGGGGGATTGCACAGGCTTATGGGACAACAGTTCAGAAAATTGTAGATGCCAATCAAATTCCTGAACCCAATCGATTAGTTGTAGGGCAAGCTCTTGTGATTCCAATTGTCGGGAGCTTTTATTATGTGCAGCCAGGGGATAGTCTTTGGACCATCGGCCAACGCTTTGGCATCAATTATTTAACCCTTGCACAAGTAAACGGTATTAATCCGAATCAACCTTTATCAGTGGGTATGAGACTCTATATTCCACCCCAACCAAAAACAAGAGCTGAAACATTGGCGTATTTAGAGCCGAGAGGGACATCTGTTAGTGAACCATTATTGAATCAGGCAAGAGAAGCGGGTCCATTTTTAACTTATCTTGCTTTGTTTAGCTATGAGGCAAGACGAGATGGGACGCTTAAGAGACCGCCAAGTCAAGGTGTACCGCAAATTGCTAATGATACAGGAGCTTCTCTAGCAATGGTTGTCTCAAATTTGGAGGATTTTACTTTTAGCGGTGAGTTAGCAAGAGATATTTTTCAAAGTACAGCAGTACAGGATTTGCTCTTTGATAATATTCTTGAAGAGGCAAAGCGATTAGGAAACGTTAAAGATATTCATTTCGATTTTGAGCATTTGCCGGGTGATCAACGCGAGGCGTATAACAATTTTTTAAGGAGAGCTGTGAACCGATTCCATCCACAGGGCTATACAGTATCGACAGCGCTCGCTCCAAAAACAAGTGCTAGTGAGCGAGGTCCGTGGACTGAGGCACATGATTATAAGGCACATGGCGAAATAGTCGATTTTGTTATGCTAATGACTTATGAATGGGGGTATTCTGCCGGGCCTCCTATGGCAGTGTCACCACTTCCAGAAGTTGAGGAAGTTGTAAAATATGCAGTAAGTGAAATACCTCCGAACAAAATATTACTTGGACAGAATTTATATGGCTATGACTGGACACTACCTTTTGTACAGGGGGGGCCATATGCGGAAGCAGTTAGTCCGCAAAGAGCAATCGAGATTGCTAAGAAATATAATGCCGCTATTCAGTATGATTTGAGATCTCAGGCACCTTTCTTTGAATACTATGATGAGCAAGGTAAAGCACATATCGTGTGGTTCGAGGATGCAAGATCCATTCAGGCAAAGTTCAATTTAATCAAACAGTACAAACTTCGAGGAGTAGGCTATTGGAAGTTGGGTCTACCATTCCCGCAAAATTGGTTATTAATTGGATCGAATTTTGATGTGGTGAAGAAATGAGAAGCTTTAGGAGATATAGAAATCGCGAGTTGCCCAATCTATTTTCTTCAAAGTGGAAAAAATCTGTAAATATCATTTCTATTTTTGGTAATGTATAGTATAATTATGGTAAATAGTATTTTAGGAGGGATATTTTGGGTAAGTTTAAAAAATTAGGTATTATACTAACGTCTACAGCATTTTCCGTCGGTGTACTTTCACCAATGGCACAGGCTTCTGCTAATGTAAAGGAATCTCCAGAAAGAGTTGCAATTCAGGTAGATTCAAAAGAAACTAAAGTAACAAAAAGTATGCTTGTTAAGCAAGTGCAGACACTGTTTGGAGATAAATTTAATTTTGTCACAGAGAATGATTTCAATATGGGACAAGGGCATTACTATAATGATGATAAAACGGTACGCTATGAATTATTCTTCCATAAAACAATCGACGGCAAAGATATTTACGGTGGTTTTACGTTTAAAGGCGACGATTTAGAATTAGAAAACTTCCACTATCAGCCTGCCAATGTAGCGGATGCAATTTATCCTGCTAAATATTCAAAGGCTGAGGCAAAAAAAGTTGCTGAAGACTTCCTGAAAAAAATGCCTAATACTGCCAATTACAAGCTTCGTGAAGATTTAATGTATGATGATTTTGGTTTCAGTAGACCGATTTCTGAACCAATTTCGTATTCATTCACTTATTCGCCAACTCACAATGGTGTACCATTTAGTGATGAGAGTATGCATATTGAAGTTCTAGCAAATGGTGAAATTGTGGGTATGTATCGTAATACTGAGTCAACTAGTAAAGCAACATTTGACAGCTTAGAACAGAAAAAGAGTGAGGCAGACATACTTGCACAGATTCGCGAAAACTTATCAGTAGAGTTACGTTATTATATTGACTATAGCTACGGAACAGATGAAGCAATCGCTAAGCTTGTGTACGTGCCAACTAACTTCATGGGTGTAAATGCATTAAATGGGCAGTGGCAAACGATGAATGGTTTCACTTCACAGGTGCCAAAGACAAAAGGTGTGGAAAAACTTTCAGCACAACCACTTGAGCCTAGAAAGAAAAATATAACATTAGCTGAAGTTGAAGAGTTAGCACAGTCTCTCTTAAAAGTTGATTCGGACAAAGTAAAGCTGCGAATTGAATCGATTGATGAAATAGAAAATGAAAATGGCGAGACAATTTATTCAGTAAATTACTCGTACGATTATGGGAATCGTGGCGTAGGCGCATCATTCGAAGTGAACAAAGCAACAGGTGAACTTATAAACTTCTGGAATATAAGTGATGAAGCCTTAGAGAAGGATGATAAAGTAGAGCCAATCTCAAAAGATGCTGCGTTAGAAAAGGCATTAGGCTACGTAAAAGAGTGGGCTCCTTCATATATTCATAATTATTCAAAACCAATTGAAGAGCCAATATATGATAAGAATAGTAAGCAATATTACTTCTCGTTCCCACGTATTGTCAATGGCATTGCTGTAGTAGGGGATGAAATTTCTGTTAATATCGGTGCAGATGGGAAACTACAAGGTTTAAATGTTAGTAATCACAAGGTTGATAATTGGCCGTCTGTAAACAAGGCTGTTTCTGCTGATAAAGTAAAAGCAATGTATAGTGATGATGCAAAATTGAATCTACAGTATGCAAAACAGGATGGAGAGGGTAATAGCCACTATAATTTAGTATACTCTCCAGTTTATAATGGAAGCTTGTTCAATGTTGTTGATGCAACAACTGGTGAATGGCTTCATAAAATTGACGATTCTAAAGAACTACCTGCCATTTCACATCCAACAGCAGGAGGAGAATTAACTTATTTACTACGTCAAAATGTGTTAGACGTTAAAGACCCAGCAAACTTTAATGCTGATACAGCTGTAACAAAGGGAGAAGCTTTGAAAATTTTAGTTAAATCATTATCATGGGGACATGATTATGGTAGAGGAAACGATAAGCAATCCTTCAAAAATATTGACAAAAAGCATCCTTTATATGGAACTGTTGAACAAGCTGTAAGCATGGGCATGTTACAACCGGCGGATCAATTTGCAGAAGATGCAACATTGACTCGTCAAGAGCTTGCAGAATGGTTAGTACGTGTACTAGATTTAGAAAAAGTAGCTAAACATAGTGACATTTATAAGTTAAACTTCACTGATGCAGGCTCGATTGATCCAGCGTATGCAGGCTACGTTGCTTTAGTAAGCGCAATGGGATTGATGGATGCACAGCAAAATAAATTTAATGCTACTGAGAAAGTGACATATGCAGATTTAGCTGTCTCAACAGTTCGATTAGCAAAAGCTGTTAATGAAAATAACAGCAGTCGTAATTACTGGTAATCAAAAATCAAAAGGGTATCTCCCATTAGTTGGGGATACTCTTTTTTGTTTGTTTGTAGGCGATTATGGAAATAATATTTGAAGAAAGGAGTGTCAAGATGAGAATAAAATTAGCATTAGTTGTTTCGTTAATGACAGTCATACTTTATGGTTGTACCAAGGAAAAAGTTCAAGACGTCCCTGCCAATGCTCCAACTAAACAAAATGCAGGACAGCAGGTGAGCGATACTGCTACTGAACAAATAACGTTTAATTTTTTGGAACTTTCATTGGATGTTGATTATTCTGCAACGGAGTCTTATGAGGTGGAATATGAAAATAAAAAATCCGGTATAGAGGCGAGATTAAAGGATGAACGTAAGAATGAAAAGCTTCAAGGTGATGCTGCTTATACGAAATTAGAGCCATTGTTCAAGCAACTGACATTTGATTCTACTACACCTAATGATGAGGTAATAGACCAAGTAATCTCAGTATTTCATATTGCTGAAGACTTCCAATCGATTGAGGTTGAAGTGGAGTTTGCTGATGGTAATGAAAAGGAATTTAAACGAATTAAATAACAAAACTTCGTTGCATTTACAATATGAAGAGCTAGTTAACACTATAATTACTGGCTCTTTTAATTTCGCTTGGATTATCGTCTCCCATGTAAGGGCACGAATAAATGAGCCAACATTGTACACTAGGAGATTACAGCAATACAAAAGAATTGCTGTTAAGAAGTCTATATGATATTATTATCTCGAATTAAAGATAATTGATTTGATAAGCTCGAACAAAAAGGCTTTGTGTCTCGACATGCTTACCCGAAAGATCGTCGTGTCACATATGATTTATTAACATATGAAGGAAATACATTAACGAGATTTTTAAAGTATTAGATCAACCAGAGATGGAAACAATGATTCTGTCTTTGAAAAAGGTTGGCTTTGCAATTAAATAATAAAAAATTTTTACGTAAATATCTCGAATTCGAGATAAATAGGAGGAATATAGAATGAACCATTTAAAAGGAATTCATCACGTTACTGCTATTACAAGTAGTGCAGAAGAGAATTATAAATTTTTTACTCATGTATTAGGAATGCGATTAGTGAAAAAAACGGTTAATCAGGATGATATCCAAACATATCATTTATTCTTTGCAGATGATAAAGGAAGTGCTGGCACAGATATGACTTTCTTTGACTTCCCGAACATTCAAAAAGGTGTACATGGAACAAACGAAATTTCAAAAACATCATTCCGAGTTCCAACAGATGTTGCATTGGACTATTGGTTAAAACGATTTGATCGATTAAATATTAAACATACAGGTATTAAAGAACAGTTTGGTAAGAAAACTTTATCTTTCGTCGATTTTGACGATCAGCAATATCAACTGATCTCTGATGAAAATAATACAGGTGTTGCGTCAGGTACACCATGGCAAGATGGGCCGATACCACTTGAATATGCGATTACAGGCTTAGGTCCGGTTTTTGTTAGAGTGGCTAACTTTAAACATTTCAAAGAGGTACTAGAGAAGGTAATGCTCTTTACAGAAATTGCGGAGGAAGGAGATTTCCATCTATTTGAGGTTGGTGAAGGCGGAAATGGCGCACAAATGGTTGTAGAATTTAACGCAGTTTTACCAGTAGCTCGACAAGGCTTCGGTACAGTGCACCATGCAGCATTCCGCGTAGAGAATCGGGCTGTATTAGATGAATGGACTGAACGATTTGAAAGCTTTGGCTTCCATACTTCTGGTTATGTAAATCGACACTTCTTTGAATCACTTTATGCACGAGTAGCACCACAAATTTTATTCGAGTTAGCTACTGATGGCCCAGGATTTATGGGAGATGAGCCGTATGAAACTTTAGGTGAAAAATTATCGTTACCACCATTTTTAGAGCCAAAGCGTGCGCAAATCGAAGAGCTTGTTCGCCCTATTGACACTGTAAGAAGTGCTATTACGTTCGATAAAGAATATGAGTAATACTTTTAATCCCATTCAGTAGAGAAACATAAGTCTCTACTGAATGAAAATTACATACTCTTAGGAGGTCAGCTGGATGGAATTTGCAAAGCTAATAGATAAGCGCCGATCAGCAAATAATTTTATAGAGGGCATCAAGATGAGTGAAGAAGATATACGTCCCATTTTGGAGGATGTAAAGCTTGCTCCATCCGCCTTTAATTTACAACATGCCAATTATATCGTTGTACTAGATGAAGAAAAAAAAGAAAAAGTACGAGAAGCAGCATACGGGCAATATAAAGTGCATTCAGCCTCAGCAGTTATACTTGTATTAGGAGATAAAGAAGCCTATAAAAATACGGCTAACCTTAATCAAGGAATGGTTGACTTAGGCATTATTAATGCTTGTGAATTAGAAAATATCGTTAATGAAAACGCTAAATTTTATGAAGAACGTGGCGAGGAATTTATGAAGGAGGAAGCCATTCGTAACGCTTCACTTTCAGCTATGTTATTTATGCTAGCAGCCAAAAATCGCGGATGGGATACATGTCCAATGATCGGCTTTGATCAGCAACAAATGAGAGCTCTTTTTAATGTCCCAGAAACACATGAAATTGCACTAATGATGACAATAGGTAAGGAAAAGGAAAGCAGTCGCCGCCTACGTGGTTATCGAAAACCGGTTGAGGAATTTGCAACCTATTATTAGGTCGGTATACAATGAAATTGATTTACAAATAAAGAATTTTTTTCACATTGGGGAGGAAACGTCTTGAAAGTAGTTGCAATCGTAGGCAGTATCCGTAAAGAATCTTATAATATGCAATTAGCAAAATTTATTGAAAAGCGTTATGCAGAGAAATTTGATCTTGAAGTATTAAGCTTGAAGGATTTACCTATGTATAACCAAGATATCGAAAATGAGGCACCACAAACAGTACTTGATTTTAAAGCACGAGTAAAAACGGCTGATGCAGTTCTTTGGGTGACACCAGAATATAATGGAACTGTGCCGGGTGTAATGGTTAACGCAATCGATTGGCTATCCCGTGTGGACAGAGTAATGATTGGCAAGCCATCATTCATGATGGGGGCATCAATGGGTAACTTAGGTACTGTTAAAGCACAATTACATTTACGAGATATTTTATTCTCACCTGGTGTTAATTCACCATTACTTAGCGGTAATGATGTTTATATTGGTGCAGTACACACTAAATTTGATGGAGAAGGTAATTTAACAGATGAGGGTACTGTCAAATTCCTTGATGTAGTTATGGATAACTTCTTAAACTGGATGAAAAATTACATTTAAAGAAAAGAAGAGGCTAGGACATAACTGGTCAAAACCTTAAAAAGCGTGAGAAATCAATTTTAGAAAAGTTGATTTCTCGCGCTTTTCTGATGAGAAGGTTTTTAATTTTGTTTTGAAAATATACTTATGTCCCCTGCCTCATAGAAATGGTCAAGGTAATTTTTGTGAATGTTGTGGCGCTTTACATGAGGGTGATTTCCGTTCTAAGCTACTCGTTTTCCTGTAGGTGAGCGTCGGGCTGCTTCTTCCGCTTATGTTGTTGCTGACATTATGCTTTCGCACAGATACACATTTTGCTGAAGTTTGGTTTTATCACTATGAATTAGAGTGATATGCCAGAAGATGCATGCTGTGTGAAGCGGTTGATTGGAGTGGAGGCTGGGCGACTCCTTGGGGATTAGCGAAAGAGGAACGAAGGCTAAGAGCATCACGTCCTGTGATAACGCCTTCGTGACCTACATCGTGTAGGCCCGAGACCCTGGAGGGAGCAACGCGAGTGAAGCGGTTCATCGGACGCCCCCAGGAAGCTCTGCTCTGCGCGAAAGCGAAGCGTCAGCGGCAAAGCGCCCAGCCGGAACGGAAATCAACCTCTCGTTTTATAAGATTTATTTCTGCATGAAATCTTCACACTTTAACGTTATACTTTTATGAAATCCTAAATTGGTGGTTAGAGGATGAAAAAACTTTCACTTAAGCTAGGAATAATCTTTTTTATCACATTATTTTGTATTGAAACATTTATGATGTTATTTTTACATGCTTCTTTAACCAATTCTAGAGTTGAAGAGGAATTAACGAGCTTGCAGGCAAGGGGAAATTCGCATCGAACAATATTAGAGAAAAATTTCGATGAGGAAACATTAGCTCACGTAGTATTAATGGAATCAAAAGAAAATACGGATGTTGTTATTACAGATAAGACTGGGAAAATATTAGCTGCTTCACATCCACATCCTGAAATACAAGCTTATATTAAAAATTCCGAAGATAATGTTCCTTATAATGGTAAGGTTTTGCAGGGTAATTGGCAGGAGGAAAACTATATTGCCACAATTAGCCCAATCCAAAAACAGCAAACGACAATTGGATATGTTTTTATGTTTCAAAATACAGATTCCATCCATGCATTAATGGAACGATTAAATAGACATTTTCTAATTGTTGGTATTATTTCAGGAGTGGTGACCATTGCAGTCATTATTGTTCTGTCTAGAAAGCTTGCCTTTCCATTAGTTCAGATGAAAGAAGCGACTTTGAAAATGAGTAAAGGGGATTTTACAGTGGCCCTTTCTACGAATGGTAAAGATGAACTAAGTGATCTTTCTAATGCAATACAGCTTTTATCAGATGATTTACATCATTTAAGAGAGGAAAGAAAGGAATTTTTATCAAGTATTGCCCATGAGCTTAGAACACCATTAACATTTATAAAAGGCTATACAGATATTCTCTATAAACGTGATTTAACGGAGCGGGATCGCCAAAAGTATTTAGGTATTATTATAGAAGAAACCAATCGACTTTCGCGTTTAATAAAAGACTTATTTGATCTAGCAAAAATGGATGAAAACTCTTTTGTTATTGACAAAGAAAGTCTTCATTTGGATAAGTTTTTAGCCAATATTGAGACAAAGCTGAGCCCTGCTTTTCAGGAAAAACAAATACACTTTTTTGTTCAATGTGAAGAGGGATTAACATTAATGGCTGATTCGGCAAGACTTGAACAAATTATTTTAAATCTTTTAAATAACGCATTAACTTATTGTTCCTCAGGAGATTCAACTTCCATAATTGTAAAAAGACACAGTCGCTTTTTACAAATTAGCATAAAGGATACTGGAAAAGGGATTCCGAAGAAGGATTTACCTTATATTTTTGAACGCTTTTATAGGGTAGAAAAATCTCGTACGCGTGCTCTTGGAGGTTCAGGTTTAGGCCTCGCTATTGTTAAAGAGCTTGTACATGCCCATGGAGGAGAAGTAACCGTTTTTAGTGAGGAAAATAAAGGGACTACTTTTGAATTATTGTTTAAGGAGTAGGAACGAATGAAAACAATATTATTAATTGACGATGAACCTAGGATGTTAGATTTACTAATTCTTTACTTAGAGTCTGCGTTTCATTGTAAAGCAATGTCATCAGCTAAAGATGCTCTAGTTTATTTAGAGGAAAATCATGTAGACTTAGTGCTGTTAGATATCATGATGCCAGAGATGGATGGCTGGCAAGCTTGTCAGGAAATAAGGAAGTTTTGGGATGTACCAGTGATAATGCTAACAGCAAAAGGGGAGCAGGCTGATATTATAAATGGGTTAAATATTGGGGCAGACGACTATATTTTAAAGCCCTTCGATGAGGAAGAGTTACTGGCCCGTATAAATGCGGTATTAAGAAGAACGAAAGTTGAAGAAAAAGTTATTTTCTTTGAAGGGCTACGTTTAAATAAAGAATCCTTTGAATTATATTTTCAACAAGAGGCTATTTCTTTAACGCCGAAAGAATTTGCGATGTTAGCGTTATTTCTTGATTATCAAAATAAAGTATTTTCAAGGGAGCATCTCATCAGTATGGTTTGGGGTTATCATGTTTCAATCGAAGATAGAACAATCGACTCACACGTCCGTAATTTACGAGAAAAATTAAGGAAAAGTGGTTTCCCTGCGGATGAATATTTACAGACTGTTTGGGGGATCGGATACAAATGGCACAGGTCAGTTAATAGAAAATAGAAGCTAGAAAAAACCAATCTCTGACGATTCCCGCAAAGGTTGGTTTTTTGTTATGAAGGAAACTATAGATTTTTTTTACCTGTTTAGAGCATAGTCGTCTAGGCTAAAGCGCTACATCCTTGAGGTTGCTTCAATCCCACGGACAAAAGTGGTGGAGCGTTTACTTTTGCTTCGGGCTCTCCAGCGTATTAGTTCTTATTTTGCTTCTAGCTCTTCTTCCGTAACCCATTTATGATTTTTTACGGCCTCGCCATTTGTTGTAGACGTATAATCAATCATATAAACTGTCGTTTGTATTGCCTCATCGATATGGACAGTCGCATTTTCCATGCCTTTCATATGAGATGCATCGGTTTTGACTACCGTACCCGGAGCTAATGGAGCCTCACCTTGATTTATCAATTCCTCATGAATAACCCACTTATGATTTTCTACGCGATTTTCACCTGTAGTTGGCTCATAGGAGATAATGTATGCTGTCGTATCATAAGCGCCAACAATCGTTGCTTCTGCGCCTTTCATACCTGCCATGTGTCCATCCGTGATAATGGCGGTGCTTCCAACTGGAAACTTTGGCTTTTCAGCATTTTTCAAAGTTGTTGGTACTGCGCCAGAGCTTGAATGGTTCATCGTGGAATGATCCATCTCTGTGCTATGTTCAGTTTCGATGTTATTTTTTGAATCGGCTTCTGACTTAGTTGTATCGGCAGAGCAAGCCGATAATGTTAGTAAAGCTACTGCTGCCATTAAGCCAATTGACCACTTTCTTTTGAATAACATATTATATTCCTCCTCACTATTTGCTCTTAATGTAGCAAATAAATGTGCAGAAATTGTGGACAGCAATCATATAGGAGTCCCAAAATAAAAAGCCCTCTTTAGCATCAAACTAAAGAAGGGCTTACGTTATTTAACAGGAAGTATTTTTACTATTTTTTGTAGACGGTATGCAAAAATACCGGCAAATATAGCTAAAATAATATCCTTTGGTAATGGAGGCATCATCCAAAGCCATGCCATCTTATAAGAAAAAGCTTCTGGAGCACTAGCCCATAACTTGTAGGCGAAGTACATCCAATTTGTCCCAAGTAAATAATTAATGGCTGTTGCAATTAAAGCAGCAATTACATAGCTTTTTTTCGTTCCACTGCGCTCTACAATACGCCCTGCAACATATGCAGCTAATATAAAAGTAACAATAAAACCGAATGTAGGACTTAAAATTTGTCCAAAGCCCCCACTGAAACGTGCAAATACAGGTGCGCCTGCTAAACCTATACACATATAAACAGTACAAGCGAGTGCACCTTTTCTACTGCCAAGAATAAGTCCTGCTAATATAGCAAAAAATGTTTGTAGCGTGATGGGTACGCCACCAACAACCATAAAAGGTACAAAGGAAGTAATATTAGCGCCAATCATCATCAATGTTGAAAATAGTCCAATATAAGCAATATCTACTGTTCTTAATTTGTGATGCGAGTGTTCCGCTACTGTTGTCATTATTTCACCCCTAATAAGTAATGTTGATAATAATAGTGTAAAAAAATAAAGTTTTTGTGTCAACCTAATATTTTATATAGGTTAACACAAAATATTTATCCTTCTTAATTTGATAAATAATTACTAGTAATAGACTAACTATTAAAATATATGATAGAATCGTCATAATTTTAAAATATCAGATGCAAATGGTGTGACATCTTGTAAATGTGTCACTTAAAAGGGAAGTCGGTGCAAATCCGACGCTGTCCCGCAACTGTAACGAGGAGTTCTATGATGATTTAGCCACTGTTCTAGAATGGGAAGGCAATCATAGGTACATTGATTCGAAGCCAGGAGACCTGCCAATTAGCGAAAATCTGTAATGCCCACGAGGATGAAAGCGATTACGGACAATAGTAGAAGGAAATCTTTCTGACTTTGTTTAATCTAGGGTATTTCTATGCGTATTTTGCATGGAATACCCTTTTTTTATCTTCATTAAGTCTATTATTAATGATTAGGAGTTAATAAACAGATGAATAAAAAAATTATGCTACTATCAATGACTCTTCTTTTAGTACTAATCATTTCAATGACAATTGCCATAATGGTTGGATCGGTTTCTGTTACGCCAATTCACGTATGGAAGGTTATCCTTTCCAAAATACCAATTGTACAAAACTCAATCGAGCAAGATTGGAGTCGTTCACAGGAAATTATTATTTGGCAAATACGAGTTCCGCGTGTATTGCTCGCTGCTATTGTTGGAGCAGGGTTGGCAATTGCAGGAGCAGCCATTCAGGCTCTTGTCCGTAATTCAATTGCCGAACCATATATTTTAGGGATTTCTTCTGGTGCAACGGTTGGGGCCACAGCTGTCATCATTTTAGGTGCTTTTTCATTTCTTGGCGTTTATGCTCTTTCCGTATCTGCATTTATAGGCTCTCTGACAGCAATGGCGTTAGTTTTCTTTTTAGCACGTGTTGGCGGTAGAGTTTCTGTCTTTAGACTTTTACTTTCAGGGATGGCGGTGTCGTTTATTTTATCTGCTATTTCAAATTTTATATTAATGACGTCGAAGCAAGAGGGCGGAATGAAGGCAGTCATGTATTGGATGCTAGGTAGCTTAGCTGGTGCGAAGTGGAGTAATCTTTTAATTCCTACAGTTATTTTTATCGTGGTATTTGCCTTGTTATGGCTCCACTATCGAAGCTTAAATTTATTACTTCTTGGGGAAGAAGCAGCGGTTACATTAGGGGTTAACTTACAACAATTTCGAATACAGCTTATCTTATTAGTATCGTTATTAACGGGTGTGCTTGTCGCAGTAAGTGGTTCAATCGGATTTGTTGGCTTAATCATTCCGCATATTGTACGGCTGATTGTAGGTTCAAACCATAAATATGTCATACCGATTAGTGCTTTGTTTGGGGCAATTTTCTTAGTTTGGGCAGATGCACTTGCTCGAATTATAATTGCCCCTGAAGAAATGCCAATTGGAATTATCACAGCTTTTTGTGGAGGGCCATTTTTCATTTGGCTACTACGTCGTAACAATTATTCTTTCGGTGAAGGGGATTAAAGCATATGACATTAGAGACGAAACAAGTATCTTTCTCCATTTCTGATGAACGCATATTACATGAAGTAAGTGTACAAATAAAGGAAAAACAATTTGTTGGGTTAATCGGTCCTAATGGTAGTGGGAAGTCAACGCTATTAAAGAATATGTATCGTTTATTAAAACCAGAAAGTGGAACAGTTTTATTAAATGAACAGGATATTTTAAAGCAATCGAGTAAAAGTATTGCGAAAAATTTAGCAGTAGTGAGTCAAGAAACGCCGGTCGTATTCGATTTTACCGTACATGATTTAGTCAGTATGGGGAGAACACCTCATAAAAAACTATTCGAGCTTGA
Organism: Lysinibacillus sp. TE18511; assembly: GCF_054062295.1. Classification (NCBI taxonomy): domain Bacteria; kingdom Bacillati; phylum Bacillota; class Bacilli; order Caryophanales; family Bacillaceae; genus Lysinibacillus; species Lysinibacillus sp. TE18511. The sequence goes on along the minus strand of NZ_JBSSFD010000030.1, from coordinate 31,575 downwards.
TCAGGAACGAGATTTCCAAATAGTGAAAAATGCACTAGATCAAACAGGAATTGCTCATTTAGAGAAACGTAGCTTTAGTTCTCTTTCGGGCGGAGAAAAAAAGCGTGTGATGGTTGCCCGTGCGCTCGCTCAGCAAGCACAGATGCTTATTTTAGATGAGCCAACGAATCATCTAGATATTCAGCATCAATTGCAGCTAATGGATCTAATTCAAACCCTACATTTAACAGTTGTTGCGGCAATACATGATTTAAACATTGCAGCTATGTATTGTGATCAAATTTATGTTTTACAGCAAGGGCGAATTGTCAATTTTGGAACACCAGAAGAAGTACTTACACCAACATTATTACAAGATGTTTTTGGTGTTTACGCTGATATTCAAACACATCCACTTACAGGGAAGCCTTATTTAACGTATGTCTCAGAGCAATTTACGAAGAAAGCTTTAAAAACTACATAAATAAAGTATGGCTCTTCGGCAAAACGAGGGGTGATTTCCGTTCCGACTGAGCACAGATGTTTTTTGTGCGTAAGCGAAGCGGCAGCAACAGATGTTTTTGTGCGAAAGCGAAGCGTCAGCAACAGATGTTTTTTGTGCGTAAGCGAAGCGGCAGCAACAGATGTTTTTGTGCGAAAGCGAAGCGTCAGCAACAGATGTTTTTTGTGCGAAAGCGAATAGTTTGGAACAGAAATCACCCTTATTTAAAGCGCCACAACATTCACAAAGATTTTCTTGCCCATTTTGTATTTCAACACTAAGGGGTGTGTCTGTAATAACAGATACGCCTATTATTTATGGATAGGACCATTGTTAATAGAAGATAAGGCTTCATTAACTTCAAAAATTTTACCCCGAATATTTGTTATCCCAAAGCTTGTTAATCGAGCAGAGTGCATGGCTAAATATTTTTTAGCACTTTCCTTCGTCTCGAATAAATAAACACCACCAGCTTCTTTAGCTACCGCATCCTCAGTCCAAATTTTCCACATGATTCCTTCTTCGTCATTAATGCTATGAGCTAAATCTTTAAATCCTTCAGACATTTCATCACCAAAAGGACCGTCCATTGTAAAATCAACTTGTAATAAATAAACCATTCAGCAAAACTCCTTTTCTCTTCATTTATAAGTAATTATAAAATATAGTTTCAACGAAAAGTAAATTTCAAAATTGGTCCACAACACAAGAACAGGAGCCAAATAAATTAAGATACTGCTTTCAATCCTGCCACACCAATGATAATAGCAATGATACTAATAATCCTATTCATATTTTTAGACTCCCCGAAGAATATAATATTTACGAAAACAGCACCAACTGTACCAATTCCAACCCAGACTACATAGGCAATGCTTAACTGTAAATAGTTAAAGGATGTATACAAAAGCACAAAGGACATTCCAAAGCCGCCCGCATATATTAATAAATTACGTATAGTTTTTTCCTGACTATAAAAGCGTAAACCTACAACACCGATAATTTCTGAAATTGCAGCTAGTAAAACAAGAAACCAACCCATTATGCATTAGCTCCTTTCTTTTCAGCATGATCTTTTGAAGGGTTATCAGCTAAATTAAGACCAATAACACCCAGTACTATAATGAAAATGAAAATTCCTTTAATAGCATTAAATTCACCGTCAAAAATAAAAATGTCCATTAATGTAGTACCAATTGTACCGACCCCAGCGAAAGTCGCATAAACAGTGCCTGTAGGTAGGTTTTCACAAGCCTTCGATAAGAAATGAAAATCCAACGCAATTAAGGACACGATAATAACCCAATGCCACCAAGAATCGGCAACATTAAAACCAAATATCCAAAACAATTCAAACAAACTAGTTAATCCAACATATATCCAATCTTTTTTCATAATTAGAGATTCCTTTCACGTGATAGTTTTAATGACTGACATTCAGTCATTTTTAATGTAAAAGAGAACGCCACTTATGGGTGACGTAGGCCAAGTGCATGGTGTAAAAAGTCTAGGAGCTCGAGCTTAACAAGTTTCATCGTTTCATCTTTGCAATCATCAAACAAATAAACTTGTTCAGCTGCAGATTCGATTAAACCTATAATGAGCTTGGAAGACCGTGAAGTATCTATAGAAGCACGTATCGTTCCTTGTTGTTGAGCTTGTAATAAAAAATTATTCATCCATGCATAATAGGGAGCATAGATATTTTCCCACTCTTTCAAATGCTCAGTTTGTGCAATACCAGCATAGATGAGTGCAACGAGATCGCCATATTCTTTTGTTATAGAAAAGCCAACGTCTACAACTTCTTCAAGTTGTTGTTCAAAAGGCTTTTGAGTTGATACGCCTTCTTCGATTGCAGTAATAATTTTTTCAACCATAACTTTCGCGATAGCTGGCATTACTGAAAGCCGTGAAGGGAAATAAAGATAAAATGTTCCTTGTGCGATACCTGCAGCTTTTACGATATCTGAAACCTTAGCCTTTTCAATTCCTTTTTCACGAAAAACTTCAATAGCAGCCTGAATAATTTTCTCTTCCTTTGACATGAAATCCCTCGCTTTTGACCTGCTTATTTAAATGTTACAAAATAGCTGAAATAAAGTCAAAGAATAATGACTGAAAATCAGTCATTATTCCCGTGTATACATATTTCCTATTCGGGGAACTTTATTTCTGAAAGGAATTGATGAAAATGGAAGAGATTAAGTTGGCACAATTAGATCAGCAACAGCTTGAAAAAATTAATGAGCTAGAGAAGACAATTGGCGTGACATTAGTGGCATATGATTCCTCAGCAATGCCAGCACAGGGTTCTAGTGCCTATGAGTCAAATAATAATAACCACCCTTCATAATGAATCGAGAATACCTTGCAGCAATGTGAGGTATTTCCACTTTGTATATAATGCAATGGGAGTTGTTACAAATGATGAAAGATTTCTATGCGGATTTACATATTCATATTGGACGTACTTCTAGTGGGCGAGCTGTCAAAATTACGGGCAGTAAGATGCTAACATTAGCAAGAATTCTTGAGATTGCTAGTACAAGAAAGGGACTAGATATTATCGGGATTATTGATTGTCATTCACCAGAGATAATGGATGAAATGGTAGGGATGATTGAACAAGGGGAGCTAAAGGAGCTAGTACAGGGAGGACTTCGTTATCAAGACACAACCCTTATTCCAGGCACGGAAGTTGAGATTTATGATCAGCATTGCCTTGGACCAATCCATGTACTTGCCTATTTTCCAACACTTTCGCTTATGGGAGAATTTTCAAATTGGATGTCTCATCATATGAAAAATATCCATTTAAGCTCTCAGCGAATCTATTGTGATGGTCAAACATTGCAACAAAAGGTTTGTGAGTTAGGAGGGCTTTTTATTCCTGCTCATGTTTTTACACCATTTAAAAGCTTGTTTGGAAAAGGGGTACATCGTAGTTTAACAGAAGTATTTGATCCTCAACTTATAGATGCGATTGAGCTAGGTTTAAGTTCTGATACTGATATGGTGAGTCACATTAGAGAGCTTCAAGCATACACATTTGTCAGTAATTCTGATGCACATTCACTTGGGAAAATTGCACGCGAGTATCAAAAATTAAGACTATCTGATGCCAATTTTACAGAATTAAAAATGGCGCTTCATGAACAGCAAAATCGAGCTGTAACAGCTAATTATGGCTTAAATCCTTTGCTTGGTAAATATCATCAGACCGTCTGTGCAAAATGTGGTGAACAGCTTCGCAATATGGCAACAATCTGTACTAACTGTGAAAGTACTCAAATTATTAAAGGGGTTTCTTTACGTATTATAGAGCTATCAGAGCAGCTGACGGATCAACATGTTCGACCACCATATATTCATCAAGTACCACTGGAATTTATTCCAGGTCTAGGGCCGAAAATGATGGAAAGATTACTACAAGCATTTGATACAGAGATGAAGATCTTGCATCGAGTTTCACTAGAACAGCTTGAACAAATCGTACCACATAAGATTGCTAAGATGATCGATTTAGCAAGAACAGGACAATTAGCAATTGCAGCTGGTGGCGGGGGGACTTATGGAAAGATACAAAGTGAATAAAAACACTTGCTCATATTTACCCCATTTTCATCCTTCATCTATTAAAATAGTAATTAGTAGAAGTGGAGGGAGTAATTATGCAATTATCAAAGAAATTCAGATTTTTAGCGGCTGGTGTACTGGTGTCGCAATTAGCGATGCCAGTAGGAGCAAACGCTGTGGAGCAGAGAGATTACATAGCGCCAAGTTGGGTGGCTCAGGCGGATTACGTAGCACTTGGTGATTCCTTGGCACATGGTATGAATGAGGTTGGCATAATTGGTTTAGGTTACGCAGATTTTGTGGCACAAGCTTTACAGCAAGATGGTTTCATCACTTCTTATAATAAGGGGTTTGCTTTTTCAGGCTATACAACAAAAAATGTATTGGAAGATATACAAAACGATGTGGAAAAGCCTGTAACAGGATTCGGTTATCAAAGTGACAAGGTAAAGCTTCGTACGTCTATTAAAGAGGCTGAAATTATTACTTTGACAGCTGGCGCCAATGATTTAATACCTATTTTAAAAGAGTCTCAGACAACTGGTATTAATGCAGCAGCAATGTTAAAGGCATCACAAGGAGCAATAAAAAATATTGCAGCCATTTTAGAAGAAATTAAGAAAATAAACCCGAACGCTCAAGTATATGTTATGGGGTACTATAATTCTTTCCCGTACTATAGTGAGGATTTACAGAAACAATTTAAAATGCTATTAACAGTTATGAATACAACGATTAAAACAACTGTTGAAAAAGCAGGAGCTATCTTTGTACCAACATACGATATTATAGCGAAAGATGTTCCAAGCTATTTACCAAACCCAGAAAATATTCATTTAAGTGAAGCTGGTTATTTAGCAGTAGCGAACGAGGCTTTTTTACCAGCGATTAAAGAAAGTACTTTATGGGATGTATCAAAGGCTATCCAAGTAAACATAAAAGATAGTACAACTGTAAAACTAAGCTGGCAAGAAGCGAAGGATAATGTAGGTATCACTAATTACAACGTATATGTAAATGGTAAGCTAGCATTTACACAAAATGCTGATACAACAGCTATAACGCTGGATCATTTAAAAGAGAATACTGTATACACGGTAAATGTTAAAGCAGTAGATGCAGCTGGCAATGAAAGTGTTCAAAGTCCAACAGTTACTTTTACTACAGAAAGGGCTTTAAGCTTTACTGATATAGAAAATCATTGGGCGAAGGAGTTTATTCTGAAGGCCGCAGAAGAAGGTATTATGAAAGGCTATGCAGATGGTACGTTTAGACCTGAACAAAATGTAACCCGTGCACAGGCTGCCAGTATACTTGTTAGAAGTCTAGGTTTAACGACGAAAGAACAGGCACCATTTACAGATATCTCAAGCTATGATGTCGGCACTCAGTCAGAAATTGCAGCAGCTTACGCATATGGGCTAGTTAAGGGAACGGGTGAGAAGTTTAACCCAGGACAGCCGGTTACTCGTGCTCAATTAGCATTAATGATTAATCGTGCATATGAACATCAGCTAAAACACTCTTATGCTGTGAAAGGAAAAGCACCATTTTCTGATATTGCTTCTTACAATGAAGAAACAAAACGTGCAATAACAATGTTATATGAACAAGGTATTGTTATAGGTAGTGAAGGGGAATTTTCACCAGAGGCTCCGACAAAACGTAGCCATGCAGCAAAAATATTTGTGAATTTTAGTAGTCTATTAAAAAATACTGAAGTCAAATGATAATAAAACAAAGCAGTTCACTAAATCTAATTTAAGATTTAGTGAACTGCTATTATTTTTCTTATTTACGATAGTCTAGCAATAATACCTTCCTCATCGTCTAGGACGAGTGCGATACCAGTTGAAAATGGATCAAGATGTAGGACATCTTTAATCCATACACGTAATGCGCCAATCATGGCTGCGGTATTAAATATCTCGATTTGCCCATTAACTTCAACTTCTGCACCAAAGCCTGTGTCATCATCGTATGTTAGTTCTACAAACACATCTTCAGGGCGAATGTTTTTATAATAGGCTTGTGATAAGCAAATTGCATTAATAATATCTTGCTCATTAATTACTTGTGCCATTGTGCTTCCTCTTTACGTTTTTTATCTTTAAACATATTAATAACTTTCATAACTAGCATTACGATAATAGCGATAGCTGCAACGTTAACTAGTAAGCCTAAAATGTTACCAAGCATACCCATTCCGCTGAAAAGACCTCCGAATAATAAGCCCGCTAAGCCACCAAGCATTAAACCTTTCATAAGGCCACCTGAGAAGAAGCCACCTTTCTTAGCTGTTGAATCCGTTTTGTTCGTGTTTTTATTTGTTGTTACATTATTTTGATCTTTAGAATGATCCTGAGATTTTTGGATATTTGAGCTGTTGTTATTATTGTTTGAATATCCTTTTTTACCTGACTTATAGGATTTAGCTTCTGCAGTTGGTGTATCAGAAATGAACAATGTTGCACCAACAGTCGAAAACATAAGTGTAGCTGCAAAAAGAGCGGCAAGAATTTTTTTCATTACTTATATTCCTCCAATATAATATTTAGATTCGTCATAAACTAGTTCTTAATAGTAATCTTACATGAACAATCACGAAAAATAAAATAATCGCTTTCATTAAATTAGGTATATCAATAAATTTGAACAAGAAGTGTCAATAGGGAATAAGTGTAAAAATGGTATAAAAAGAAAGGAGTGAGGCGGTGAATACAACAATAGTATTAGCAATTGCAATTTTTTTATTGTTATATATTACGGAAAAAAGACGATTCTTCAATGCAGTAGTGCTAGGTTTTTTAGGTTTGTATATTTTGAGCACAATAATTAGTCATTATCCTTTATTGCTACCAAATGAACAGGGGATTATGTCAAAAATGGAGATCGTCATTATACTTGGCAGTTTCCCGAGTATGATGTTTATATTATCGATTGCTACATTTTTTAATAGTAAAGTTTTACTTGAAAAAGAAGGACGTAAAGTTCGTAATTTATTGTTAGCTGTTTTTGGCTTAGTTTTTTTTATCATGATGATTTGGTATGTATTTGTTATTTTTACGAATATCGAACATGAGATTTGGCATATTCTTTTCTTCTATGCGTTTTTGATTTTTGGTTATACAATGTTTTTATATACAAGTGTGATGGCTTATGCGACTATATACCTTTTTACACCCATTTTCTATGAGCCTAACTATATTATTGCGCTAGGATCAGGGCTAATTGGTGATAAAGTACCGCCACTTTTAGCTAGTCGTTTAGACGAGGCGGTAAAGCAATATAAAAAATATGGTGAACGACCTTACATTATTGTCTCAGGTGGTCAGGGAAGTGATGAAAAAGTATCAGAAGCATATGCGATGAAAGAATATGTAGTTGACGTACATCAAATACCAACTCAAAAAATATTAATGGAAGATCAATCGACAAATACTGAACAGAATTTGGCATTCTCTAAAGAAATTATGGATAAACATGCCCAAGGAAAAAAATATCGATCTTTATTTGTGACGAATAATTTTCATGTTTTTCGAGCAAGTATTTATGCCAAAAAGGCTAGGCTAGATGCACAAGGTGTTGGTTCAAAGACAGCCCTTTACTATTTACCAAATGCCTTTACTCGTGAATTTATCGGTTTATTAGAAATGTATAAATGGATTCATGTTACTATCTTTTTATTCATCACATTCTTTATTGGATTAATATTGAGATCATATGTGTAACCAATTTAGAACTATCTTCCATATAATATTGGTAAGGCAGTTTTTATATTCATTCAGCAGATTTTTTTCTACGCGAAAGCGAAGTGTTAACGGAGGGTCAGCTAAAATGTTTTCTGTAGCGACAGCTACAAATGTTTTCTGTAGCGAAAGTAAAGCGACAGCTACAAGTAGGCCAAGGTGAAATTGATACTGTGCAAGGGGGGAAACTAATGTATGGACAATTTTTAGCAAAACAAAATAACGAGCGAATTGAATCCCTGCAAAAGCTCACGCAAACACAAGATACGTGGTTTGCACAAAAGATTAATTTGATAACGGTTGAAGAAGTGAAATTAACAGTCTTGCACAAAATATTGTATCAAGTTGTGCGAGGACTTTTGAAAAAAAATCAACAAAGACATTTACAAATTATACATCCAGAGCAGACACAGTCAGTACAGGAGAATGTGTTAACGCTTTTAGCTGAATATGATGATTTACTGCGTGAAGCCATACCACTCCCTATTTATATATTCATTTGGCAAATTTCTTCGTTGGAGAAGTTAGCGAATCGCGTTGAAGTTGTTGATGATGTACTTGATGTATTGGAATGGTATTTTATTCACCAAGATGATCAGGTAATGGCGTTTGATGAAGAAGATTTGGATCATGAGATAATTATTGACTTATACAAAGATGCCATTGAGGAACAGGATGCAGATGCTCAATTTCAGCTTGGAGAATATTATAGTGCAATTGACGATACACATTTCCAGCCTGAAAAATCGATAAAGTGGTTTGAGTTAGCGGCAGCACAGGGCAATGCTGACGCACAATATGCACTTGGTAATTTTTATTTTGAAGGTATAGGTGTGCAAGAAAACTATAATCAGGCTTTTATATTGTATGAGGCTGCGGCAAAACAAGGGCATCCAGACGCAGCAAATAACTTAGCCGATATGTACTTTAACGGTGAAGGTGTACAAGAAAATATGGTACTTGCGAAAAAATGGTTCGACTTCGCCGCAAAAAAAGGCGCTGCAGAGGCAATGTTTACGCTCGGAATTATTTACGAGCAGGGACTAGGCGTTGACATTGATGATGAGCAAGCATTTATCTACTATAAAAAATCTGCTGAAACAGGCTATATTGAAGCACAATATAGGCTGGGAGGAATCTATTTAGAGGGGCGTTTAGGCCAACCTAGAGATGCGAACAATGGGCTATATTGGTATGAAAGAGCTGCGGAGCGATATCATGTGGACGCTTTTTACGATTTAGGATTTATTTGGAGCAAAGGATTAACAGGTATTCGCAATATAGAAAAGGGAATACATTGGTTTAAACAGGCTGCTCTTCAAGGCGATTCTCAAGCTAAATTACAACTAGGGCATATTTATAATAAAGGGGACGGAATAGCTAGAAATATTCAAGAGGCGATCAAGTGGTATGGACTTGCGGCAGATGCAGGTAATGAGGAGGCAGCTATTTTACTTCAAGAATTAAAAGGAATATAAATTTTTTGTTAAAAATTCACGGGTATTTCGATTCAATTATTCCGTTTCGGCACTTGGTTCGAAGGTCTTTGTTTGCGGTTTTATCATAGGTATATATCGTTAGTTTTTACTTATTGTATAAATACTAATATAATGACGAGATAATTTCGACAAACAAAAACAAGAAGAAATAAGCATGAATAACAAAAGATGATATAAAATGGCTACCAAATAGTATATTGGTAGCTTTTTTACGTTTCTGAGTAATTAGTTTGATGATAAGGACTTTTTATGCAATTTATGTTAAAAAAATGAGCATAAGAAATTGACAGTTATTTATAAAATGTATAAGGTATATTGAGTGATTTTGAAACAGCGGTTAATAATTTTGGCTCATTTGGTGTTATTTCGTTATATTAATCTGTTGTATATGATCGAAAATAAGAGCGTGTTTTCTAATATTTTTGTAAATTCCTCAGCCTTGCAAAAGTTCACGTTATGAAAGAAGGAAAATGTGTGATTTTTCAAAAACAGAGAAAGACAACGGCGCTAGATTTGCAACAATACATTGTAAAAATGGATGTACCAAATCGCCAGTCAATGGTAAAGCAAATTGAAATGCTAAATTTAACAAAGCAGGATTTACAATATTTAAAAGCCTTTCAACCATTTGTTATGGATAATATTGATGGAATTGTTGACAGGTTTTACTCAATGATTGTAACTGAACGTGACTTAGTAGATATTATTAATAGACATAGTTCTGTAGAAAAATTGAAGGTTACACTACGTCGGCATATTATCGAAATGTTTAATGGGATCATTGATGAAGAGTTTTATCTTAGACGAATTAAAATTGCAAAGGTACATGTACATATAGGTCTAAGAACACAATGGTATATTTGTGCTTTTCAAGATTTGACGGTATCATTTATTGATTTAGTTGAGCAGTATATAACTCATCCAAAGGACCAGTTCAGTACAATTCGAGCTATTTCGAAGATTTCTAATTTTGAGCAACAATTGGTTCTAGAAGCATTTGAGAACACTGTTGAGCAGCATAAGGAAACGATGGAACGAAAAAAAGAAGTGGTGGAGAAGAAAATAGTAGAATCTTCAGAAGGTCTTGCCACAATATCTCAGGAAACAAATAACTCATTTCAGCGCTTAAGTAAACAATCAGATGAAATTAAACGACTAGCCAAAAAATCACTTCAAGTGTCGGCGATGGCTGAGAATCAGGCATTAGAAGGTCGGGAACAATTAAAAAGTCAATCACAAAATATGAATAATATTATTCATTCTCTTAATGATATAACGGAAAATACTGAACAGTTGACTGAGATGTCAAAGGAAATGGAATCGATCATGAGTGTTGTCACGAATATTGCGAACCAAACAAATTTGTTAGCTTTAAACGCAGCTATTGAAGCGGCTCGTGCTGGAGAAGCAGGTAAAGGCTTTAGTGTTGTTGCGGATGAGGTTCGAAAATTATCGATTCAAACAAAAGAATCTGTTACTTCTGTAGCGATGTTATTACACAAAACGAATGATCGGATTGATAAACTTGTTCATTCCCTTAGTAATATACAAGAAGAGGTCGAATCTGGGGAAGAAAATATGGTACAAACAGAAGGACAATTTACCAAAATATTAGATTCTATGACTGAAGCTAAAGAACAAAATGATTGTATGGAAAAAGATGTTCTAGCTATAGCAGAAATTCTCAATGAATTAGGTATTGCCTTTGAAGAGGTAACGAGTTCTGCTGAAAAATTAGCGAACGTTGCCCAAAATCTAAACTAATTAATATAAAAAACACTACACACTCTAGGATATAAAAAACACTATATCAACTATTAATATATAGAATCCAATGAGTCTAGGGTACGTTAGATGGGTGTTTTCATAAAGTTTGAAGAAATGACGCACGCAAAAGTATTTTTGATGATCTCTACATAATATATAGTAATGAAAAAAATGGAGCTATCCCAAATGCTGGGTAGCTCCATTTTTGCTAAATTTGTAAAGTGTTTTGCGTAATTTTTAGGTAAAAAAGTTTATACTGAATAAAGAACTAAAAATAGGGGCGGTTTAACATGAAAACAGTTGTTGTATTAGGTGGCGGAATTACAGGATTGTGTACAATGCATTATTTGCAACGTCAGATTCGAGAGAAAAACCTAGATGTAAAGCTTGTGCTCGTTGAAAAAAATACATATCTAGGTGGCAAGCTGCACTCAGAGTATGAACAAGGCTTTATCCTGGAAACAGGAGCAGATTCCATTGTTGCACGTCATAAAGGTGTTTTAGAGTTAGTAGAGGAACTTGATTTTAAACAGAATCTTGTTTATAACGAAACTGGTATTTCGTATATTTATACAAATAATGAGTTACATGCTATCCCAACAGACTCGACGTTCGGTATTCCAATGAGCTTACCATCTCTTGAGGAAAGTACGCTTGTATCGGAAGAAGGGAAAAAAGTAGCATTAAAGGATTTAACAATGCCAAATGAAGGGTTTACAAAGGAAAGCTCTATTGGGGAATTTTTAACGTATTATTTAGGTGAGGAGCTTGTTCAAAACCAAATAGCACCAGTACTTGCAGGTGTATATTCGGGAGATTTAAATCAACTTTCAATTGCTTCCACTTTACCGTATTTAATCGATTATAAAAATGATTACGGTAGTATTATTAAAGGTTTCGATGCAAACAGAGAGCAATTTGTGAAAGCTGCTAATAAAAAATTTATTTCATTTAAAAATGGTTTATCGTCACTAATTGAACGACTTGAAGAAACTTTAACAGATGTAGAAATTGTGAAAGGAATTGCTACGACTAGTGTTAAAAAGCAGGAGAATCAATATATCGTTACTTTAGCAAACGATAGAATGATTGAAGCAGATCATGTTGTTTTGGCACTTCCTAACGACTCGGTACAAAACTTATTGCAAGATGAATCATTGAACCGCTATTTTGGACAATTCAATACTGCATCAGCCATTACGATTTACTTAGGATTTGACGTACCCGATCATAGATTACCAGCAGATGGAACAGGCTATATTGTGTCACATAATTCCGATGTTATATGTAATGCAGCAACGTGGACAAGTCGCAAGTGGAAGCACACCTCTGCAGAAGGGAAATTACTTGTACGACTTTTTTATAAGAGCATTAACCCTGCGTATGAGAGATTGCGTATGATGACAGATGAAGAATTAGCAGTTGTTGCCTTAGAGGATGTAAGAAAAAGCTTGGGGATTGAGGAAAAACCAACTGTTGTCGATGTGACAAAATGGATTGATCAAATGCCGAAGTATGACTTGGCACATCGTGAGGCGTTGCAAGGTCTAGTGCAAGAGCTTGAGAACAACTATCCCAATTTATTAATAGCAGGATGCTCTTATTTTGGAGTAGGCATAGGTGCTTGTATTCAAAACGGGAAAAAAATTGGTGAAGAACTTGCTGAAAAACTATTGTAATTGTTTCATAAAAATCAAAATATAATATTTTTTTCGTATAAAATATCTTTTGTTCAGTGAAATAGTCTTGACTCTATCGTTCGTAAACGATATGATTCTTTTAATTATTTAAAAAATTCATACTACATTCTTATCAAGAGAAGCTGAGGGACTGGCCCTATGAAGCTTCAGCAACCAACTTTTTGTCAGGTGCTAAATCCAGAAGACCAATGTGTCGAAGATGAGAAGGAAAAACAATTACGAAACGTAAAAGCCTTCTTTTTTTGAGAAGGCTTTTTTATTTTATAGATAAGGGAAGAGAGGCTAGTTTTATGGGATTGCTTGAAAAGTTAAAAACGAATGTTCTTACGGCAGATGGTGCAATTGGTACGCTTTTATATGGCTATGGCTTGGAGTACTGCCATGAGGAAATGAATGTTCAGAGACCAGAATTAATTGAAAAGATTCATAGAGAGTATATAGCAGCTGGAGCCGACATTATTCAAACAAACACTTATGGAGCTAATGCCATAAAATTAGTTCGCTATGGATTAGAATCACGTGTGCAGCAGTTTAATGAAGCTGCTATTACGATTGCCAAACGAGCGGCGGCAGATGGTGGACAATTTGTCTTGGGTACTATTGGAGGAATCCGTGGTATTCGAAAGAGTGATGCAACGTTGGAGGAAATTCTAGCAACGGTTGAAGAGCAAACAACTGTTTTACTTGCGGGAAATCCAGATGGTCTTTTGCTTGAAACCTATTATGATTTTGAAGAGCTGACAGCAACTTTAACAATGCTACGGGCTAAAACAAAATTACCGATTATTGCGCAAGTTTCTATGCACGAACCAGGCATTTTGCAAAATGGAATGAGTTTAAACGCCGCTTTACATAAACTTGAAGCGCTAGGTGCTGATATCGTAGGTGTTAACTGTCGCTTAGGCCCACACCATACTATTCAAGCATTTGAAGGTGTAGAGCTTCCTGAAAAGGCATTTATGTCAGCGTATCCGAATGCATCTCTTCTTGATTTGGAGGATGGCCGTGTCGTTTATGAATCTGAGGCAGATTATTTTGGGCGAGCAGCTGTAGCACTTCGTGATCAGGGAGTGCGTTTAATAGGTGGTTGCTGTGGTACGACACCCAAACATATTGCCGCAGTGAAAAAGTATTTAGAGGCGCTATCTCCAGTTGAGGAAAAGCACGCAAAGCCAGAAAAAATCGCAGTTTTACGTGAGGCAGAGCCGCCAAGTTATGAGCCATTACATGTAAAAGTAAAACGAGAACGCTCAGTTATCGTGGAGTTAGATACTCCTAGACATTTAGAAATTGAAGGCTTTATTGAAGGTGCCGAAAAATTGTATAAAGCTGGCGCAGATGTAGTCATGATGGCTGATAATTCACTGGCATCGCCAAGGATTAGTAATATTGCGATGGGTGCCTTATTAAAAGAAGTACATGGGGTACGCCCATTGACACATATAACATGCCGAGATCGTAATTTAATTGGTCTTCAATCACATTTAATGGGATTAAATGCACTTGGGATTCATGATATTTTAGCGGTTACTGGAGATCCGACAAAGGTAGGTGATTTCCCAGGGGCGACTAGCGTTTATGACGTATCTTCAATGGAACTAATCCAATTAATAAAACAGTTAAATGAAGGTGTATCGTTCTCAGGGAAACCACTTCGTAAAAAGGCAAATTTCTCTGTAGCGGCAGCGTTTAATCCTAATGTACGTGTACTGGATCGTGCTGTGTCTCGATTAGAAAAGAAAATTGAACATGGGGCAGATTATTTTATTTCACAGCCTGTTTATACAAAGGAAAAAATCGTGGAAATTTACGAGGCGATAAAGCATTTAGAAACACCAATATATATAGGTATTATGCCAGTAACGAGCTATAAAAGTGCGGAGTTTTTACATCATGAAGTACCAGGCATCAAACTATCAGATGATGCGTTAACGCGTATGAAGGCTTGTGGTGATGATAAGGAACGCGCAACACTAGAAGGGATTGCAATTGCCAAGGAATTAGTAGAAGTAGCAGCGGAATATTTCAATGGTATTTATCTTATCACACCGTTTCTGCGCTATGATATGACACTTGAATTGATGAAATATATTGAGCAATTGGATGAACAGAAAAAAGGGGTAAGTATAAATGGCTAAGCACTTGATTGAAGAACAACTTGAGAAACGAATATTAATTCTTGATGGCGCAATGGGTACAATGCTACAAAATGAAAATTTATTAGCGGAGGATTTTGGCGGCGAAGAATACGATGGCTGTAATGAAAATCTTGTGCTAACTAGACCAGATGTGCTTGAAAAAGTTCATAGAAAATATTTAGAGGCTGGAGCAGATATTATTTGTACAAATACATTTGGTGGAACACCACTTGTACTAAACGAATATGATCTTGGCGAGAAGGCAGAAGAAATCAATAAACGTGCTGTGGAAATTGCGCGCAAAGTAGTAGATGAATTTTCAACATCCGATTGGCCACGTTTTGTAGCGGGGGCTATGGGGCCAACTACAAAAACCTTGTCGGTAACAGGTGGTATTTCATTTGATGAGTTAGAGGAAAACTTTTACGTTCAGGCCAAGGCATTAATCGAAGCTGGGGCGGACGTTCTATTGCTAGAAACAAGTCAGGATATGTTGAATGTTAAGGCGGGGACTCTAGGCGTATCTCGCGCTTTTGAAGCAACTGGAAAAGAGCTCCCTGTGATGATATCGGGAACAATTGAACCGATGGGCACGACACTTGCCGGTCAAACAATCGATGCTTTCTACATTTCCATTGAGCATATTAAGCCGTTATCAGTCGGCTTAAACTGTGCGACGGGACCAGAGTTTATGACTGACCACATTCGCTCATTAGCAGAGCTTTCAACTGGCTATATTAGTTGTTATCCGAATGCGGGCTTACCTGATGAGGAAGGTTGCTACCATGAGTCGCCTGAATCGTTATCTCAGAAATTAAAAGGTTTTGCAGAAAAGGGTTGGCTGAATATTGTCGGAGGTTGCTGTGGTACAACGCCAGCACATATTGCAGCAATTCGAGAGGTGCTAAGGGACGAAAAGCCTCGCCAATTACCAGTTGCAACGCATGGTCATGTAGTATCAGGTATCGAGCCATTAGTGTACGACGATTCCATGCGTCCATTATTTATTGGGGAACGTACAAATGTAATCGGCTCTAGAAAGTTTAAAAATTTAATTATTGACGGAAAGTTTGAGGAAGCAGCTGAAATCGCTCGTGCCCAAGTGAAAAATGGAGCACATGTTATTGATATTTGTTTAGCGAATCCTGACCGCGATGAATTAGCTGATATGCAAGGTTTTATGCAAGAGGTTGTAAAAAAAGTAAAAGTACCTCTTGTTATTGACTCGACAGATGAAAAAGTAATTGAAGAAGCACTTAAGTTTTCTCAAGGGAAAGCTATCATAAATTCTATTAACTTAGAAGATGGCGAGGAGCGTTTTGATGCAGTTTTACCGTTAGTGAAAAAATATGGTGCCTCTTTAGTTGTGGGTACAATTGATGAGCAAGGCATGGCGGTTGATCGACACCGCAAGCTAGAGATTGCTGAGCGATCCTATAATTTGTTAACAGAAAAGTGGGGCATTGCACCTGAGGATATCATTTTTGACCCATTAATGTTCCCTGTAGGTACGGGAGATGAGCAGTATATTGGCTCAGCACTTGAAACAGTTGAAGGAATTCGCCTTATTAAAGAAAAAATGCCACGTACATTAACAGTGCTTGGTGTAAGTAATATTTCATTCGGATTACCACCTGTAGGTCGGGAAGTATTAAATGCTGTGTATTTATATCACTGTACACAGGCTGGTTTAGATTATGCAATTGTTAATACCGAAAAGCTGGAACGTTATGCATCTATCCCTGAAGCGGAAATTAAGCTAGCCAATGAATTACTCTTTAATACAAATGACGAAACATTAGCAGTCTTCACGGATTTCTATCGTGATAAAAAGAAGGAAAAAACGGAGGAAGATATTCCGAAAACGGTAGAAGGTCGTTTGGCTTACTATATTTTAGAAGGTACAAAGGAAGGTCTTATTGAGGATTTAGATGCTGCTCGTGAAATTTTCGAAATGCCACTAGATATTATTAATGGACCATTAATGAATGGAATGGCTGAGGTTGGTCGCTTATTTAATGATAATCAGCTAATCGTAGCGGAAGTATTGCAATCAGCAGGAGTTATGAAGGCAGCAGTGGCACATTTAGAACAATTTATGGAGAAAAATGAAGAGAGTACTGGTAAGGGGAAAATGGTACTTGCTACTGTAAAAGGTGATGTTCATGATATTGGGAAAAACCTAGTCGATATTATTTTAAGTAATAATGGCTATAAGGTTGTTGATCTTGGCATTAAAGTAACACCTGCCCAATTAATTGAAGCAATTCGTAAGGAAAAGCCAGATTTCATTGGGCTTTCTGGCTTACTTGTAAAATCAGCACAGCAAATGGTTATTACAGCTCAGGACTTCAAGGAAGCGGGTATTGACGTACCGATTTTAGTAGGAGGGGCTGCATTATCTCGTCGCTTTACTGAAACGAAAATCGCCGGCGAATATAATGGACCTGTCATTTATTCAAAGGATGCGATGCAAGGATTAGAGCAGGCGAATCGGTTAATGGGAACAGATACACGTGCTGACTTCTTAGTTGAAATTGAGGAATCACGGAAAAAACGCTTAGAGGCAGACGAAAAAAGAGCGGCTCGTCCTGCAAAAGAAGTAACTGTAAAGCCTGCGCGCACGGTAAAAGAAGCATCTGTCTTTCTTCCGGCTGATTTGCGACGCCATGTAAAGCGAGAATATGCTGTTTCGCATTTATATCCATATGTTAATATGCGGACATTACTTGGACATCACTTAGGTTTAAAGGGGCAAGTTCAGCAATTACTTGATGCTGGAGATGCAAGAGCAACAGAATTAAAAGACTTAGTCGATGATTATTTGCAAGGTGATCTATTGAAGCCATCAGGTATGTATCAGTTTTTCCCTGCACAAGCAGATGGGGATGATGTAGTCGTTTATGATCCAGCGGATAGTAAAACGGAAATTGAACGATTTACCTTCCCGCGTCAGCAGGTTGAACCGTTTTTATGTCTAGCAGATTACCTAAAAACAGTCGAAAGCGGTGAAATGGACTATATTGCCTTAATGGTCGTAACGGCAGGACAAGGTGTCATGGCAAAGGCTCGTCAGCTAAAAGAAGAAGGTAAATTCCTCGAAAGTCATGCATTACAATCTACAGCGCTTGAGCTTGCGGAAGGCTTTGCGGAGCGTATGCACCAAGAAATTCGTGACCAGTGGGGCTTCTCGGATGCGACAGATTTTACAATGCGTGATCGATTTGCGGCAAAATATCAAGGACAGCGCTTCTCATTCGGCTATCCGGCATGTCCGAACCTAGAGGATCAAGAGAAATTGTTTGGTTTATTAAAACCAGAAGATATTGGTGTTCATTTAACGGAAGGCTTTATGATGGAGCCAGAAGCTTCTGTATCAGCAATTGTCTTTGCACATCCGGATGCTCGATATTTTAATGTGTAAAGTTGAAATAAGAGGTTCATCACCGAAAGTGGGATGATATTTTGTTAAAACATATGCATAAGTTGATTGGAGTAAGATTAGATGCCCCCTAGGACAGTGCGCTTTAGGACTATTTCTATTAATGAAGGACGTGAGTATGATGATTCGATTAATGGAAGAGAAAGACTTGCCCGAGGTTTTAGCCATCTACAATGACATTATTTTAACGAGCAAAGCTGTTTATCGATATGAGACACAATCGTTAGAAGAAAAAAAGCAGTGGTTTAAGGAGCAGCAAACATCTAGCAATCCTCTCCTTATCTTTGATGAAAACGGCATAGTAGCCGGCTTTGCAACATATAGTCAGTTCCGTCCATACCCTGGTTATAAACACACTATGGAGCACTCAGTGTATGTGCATAAAGATCACTATCAAAAGGGGATTGCTACGAAGTTAATGCATGAACTTATTCGAATTGCAGAAGAGCAAGGTGTGAAGACTCTCGTAGCTGGCATTGACGGTGAAAATATGGGCAGCATTAAAGCACATGAAAAATTAGGCTTTGAATATGCAGGGACAATTAAAAATGCGGGCTTTAAATTTGGACAATGGCTAGATCTTGTGTTTTATCAGCTACATTTAACTGGACCAAAAGCATAAAAAGGGTATGACAAATGTCATATCCTTTTTATGATGTTTGCATCTGTTGCTAGTTTACACTCATGTTTTATGATGAGGTCATAAGAAAAAGGAAACGAGGGAGTAAAACGATGGCAACAGATAAAGAAAAAACAAAAAAACTGCGCCAGGATGTAGCACCATTTGCGAAATCTGATACAGCTAAAAGTATTTTTCAAATGGTCAATACGATTGTACCGTTAATCGCTCTATGGGTAGCTGCATATATGTTGGTGGATATTTCACCATGGTTAACAGTTGGTTTAAGTGTAATTTCTGCTGGCTTTGTCGTAAGAACATTTATTATTTTCCATGATTGTACACACGGTTCATTTTTCAAAAGTAAAAAAGCAAACGACTGGGTTGGTTTTGTAACTGGAGTGTTAACATCATTCCCATATGAAAAATGGAAGCGCGAGCATACAATTCACCACGCAACTAGCTCGAACTTAGACAAGCGTGGTATTGGTGATATTGATATGATGACAGTGGAAGAGTTTTTACAAGCATCTAAAGGACAACGTTTATGGTATCGTTTTTACCGTAATCCATTCGTAATGTTTGGCTTAGGACCACTGTTTATGGTGTTAATTTTAAACCGTCGAAATCGTAATGACGCTAAACAGAAAGAACGTTTTAACACTTATTTAACAAATATAGTCATTACGGGGATTTGTGTTGCGTTAATTTACTTTATGGGATGGCAAGCATTCGTATTGGTGCACGTTGTAACATTGTATGTTGCTGCTTCTCTGGGCATTTGGTTATTTTTTATCCAACATACGTATGAAGATTCTTATTTTGAGCATGAATCAGAGTGGGATTATGTAAAGGCTGCTGTTGAAGGTAGCTCGTATTATAAATTACCGAAGCTATTACAATGGTTGACAGGCAATATTGGTTTCCACCATGTACATCATTTAGCTCCACGTGTGCCGAACTATAATCTTGAACAAGCGCATAATGAAATACCGCCATTACACACTGCAACGACTATTACATTACGTAAAAGCTTAGAATCATTACGCTTCAAGTTATATGATGAAGATCAAAGCAAGTTTGTATCCTTTAAAGACGTTAATGAAATAATCAAAAGAAAAGCAAGAGGCAGTCTTGCTGCTTAGTAAAAATTTTTTTCAGCCATCTCTATTAAGGGATGGCTGTTTTACATAAATGAGTTGTCTATTGCAATATGGCTCATACACTGATAACCATGTACAGGCATAAAATTAATTTTCTTGTTATAATGAGGGAAAAGTAGGAAAGAGCGTGAGATTATGATGAGGAAATGGCATAGTATTATTCCGAATAGTCCGATGCTCAGTATATATTTATGGATTATTTTCTGTTTTCTACCGTTTTTCTTCATTTTTAGAAAGTCATCTTATATTGAAATATCAATAGGGATTACATTTTTAATGCTCTATTTTATCTTCTATCGGTTTTCCATGAATTCGAAAAGCGGTCTAGTTTATATGTGGATTAGTTTTGAGATGGTCATTAATATCGTTATGACTATATTGTATGGTTATGTGTATTTATCAATTTTTACAGCTTTCTTTATAGGGAATATTCGTAGACCTGTTGGCTTCTATGTTATATATGGATTACATATTGGCTTTACGGTTATTTCGACAGGTATTGGCTTCTTTGTTGAGCTACAATTATTTTTATCACAACTACCATTTGTTGTTTTAACGATTTTAGTAGTGGTGCTTATGCCACTAACGATTTATTCAAAAAATAAACGTGAAAATTTAGAGGGTCAGCTTGAGACTGCTAATGAACGAATAGCTGAGTTAATTGTTTTTGAGGAAAGACAACGCATTGCTCGTGACTTACATGATACGCTCGGTCAAAAATTATCGATGATAGGTTTGAAAAGTGACTTAGCTTCAAGATTAATTGAACGTGATCCACAGCAGGCTCTAACTGAGATTAAGGATATTCGTCAAACGGCGAGTATCGCATTAAAAGAGGTACGTGAATTAGTATCAGATATGCGAACAGCTAGGTTTGAGGATGAGCTTATGCGTATTTCTCAAATGTTAAAGGCGGCCGAAATGGAATTCGTATTTGATGGAGATAAAGATAAACTGCAAGTTCCACCACTTGTAGAAAATGTATTATCCATGTGCTTAAAAGAGGCAGTTAATAATGTCGTTAAGCATAGTGGTGCTACAAAATGTGAAATAGCCTTCCATCAAAATTTTAAGGAAGTATATTTAGTAGTTCGTGATAATGGACATGGCATCACAAAAAAACAAGCTTGGAAAACAGGAAACGGATTGAAGGGAATGCGTGAACGCTTAGAGTTTATTAACGGTTCCTTTAAAATTGAAAGTACAGAGGGTACTACATTAACGGTGTCGATTCCAGTGGCGATTACGCATCAAAAGGTCAAAGAAAATCTGAAGAACATATAGAAAAGAGGATTGTGACATGATACGAATTGTAATTGCTGAAGATCAGGGTATGCTATTAGGCGCACTTCGTTCTTTACTTAGTATGGAGGATGATATGGAGGTCGTCGGCTTAGCAAAAAATGGTGAGGAGGCATTGGCGCTTGTAGAAGAGCATCAGCCTGATATTTGTATTATGGATATTGAAATGCCATTGAAAACAGGACTGGATGCTGCCGAGGAGCTGCATTCCTCTGGTTCCGATTGTAAAGTAATTATATTAACAACATTTGCAAGGCCAGGTTATTTTGAGCGTGCAAGAAAGGCTAGCGTTCGAGGCTACCTGTTAAAGGATAGTCCAATAGAAGAATTGGTCAGTGGTATTCGCACGATTATGGATGGCAAAAGAATTTATGCGCCTGAACTCGTTGATTTTGTCTACGAGGATGATAGTGAAAATCCTTTAACTGAACGTGAGAGTCAGGTGCTGACACTTGTTGCAGAGGGAAAAACGACAAAAGAAATTGCGGCAGAATTATTTTTATCAGCAGGGACTGTTCGTAATTACATCTCCACTATTTTAGAAAAATTAAATGTTGGGAATCGTATTGAAGCCATTGCACGCTTTAAAGAAAAAGGTTGGAATAAATAAGTAGCTTAAGAACCTATCGTGAATACCTTTATACCTAAGAGAGTGTATGGGTTAAAATTAGACAAAAGGCATTGAATTATTTTAAATTCAGTGCCTTTTGTCATTGGAAAAATATATTAGGATATTGTATTTTTAGACTACTAATGATAATATTTAGAAAACTATAAATATTTTAATAAGAAGGATGGAAATGATCATGGGAAAAATTATGAAAATTACTTCAACAGCATTATTAGCAACAACATTTGCCGTGACTAGCGCATATCCTTCAGCCGTTTTTGCTGCAAGCGATGATATGGTTGATCCAGTAGTTGAGACGGAGACATCTATCCCATTACAAAATAGTATGGACAAAGCTGTTCAGGCAGCATTAGTCGGCCCTGAAATTAAAAAACTAAATGTACTAGGTCATGAATTTAATGTAAAACCAGCTGCTATTACGAAAAAAAATGAACTAACAGTAGTAGATGGTCAGGTCTCCCATCATTTAAGTTGGCGTCCAGATGATCAGCTATACTACCATATTGAAAAAGAAAACGGAGAAGTAAAAAAAGTGGAGATCAAAATTGATCGAGGTGGATGGACAAGTTTATCAGCTCCATTTATCGCTGCGTTAGCAGAAAAAAATGATATCCCGATTACGCTAGAAATGATACAAGAGCTTGGGCAAAAACTAGGAAGCTATATTGATGGTAAATGGGAGTACGCAGCAGAAACAATTGTTTCAACTATTGCTTTACATGTTGAATAAAGTGAAACTTCAATCAGTGGGGGTTCTTCATCCCCGCTGATTATCAATCTTCACCAATCGGGCAGTTAACTTCCAGCCGACATTCATTGCTTTCACAGAATTTTGAGGAGGGAGTCTTACTGCTCTAAATTGAACACAGTGAGGAAAGCGGCTTGGTATTCGCCTATGGAAAGTAAGTATTAGAGCAACTTTAGTTAGAGGAACAAATTGTAACGAGTTATTTTCACCGTACAGCCCTTTTAAATAGCTAAAACTAAAGCCAGAAGCTTATTCGATTAAGCTTCTGGCTTCTTTATAATAAACCTTATTTCTTACGTTTTGTTAAACGTCCAAGAACGAATGCACCTGCTGCTACAGCAAGGACTGTATTCGTTTTTTTCGTAAATACTTGCTTTGTCACAAGATTAATGTTTTGAGGACGCTCTGCTAAACGGCGCATAAAGTAGCCATACCAATCTTCGCCGAATGGTACATATACACAGAAGTTATAGCCTTCTGTAGCAAGCTCTTTTTGCATATCTGTACGGAAGCCGTAAAGCATTTGGAACTCGAATTTATCGAGCGGAATATTATTGTCTGCTACAAATCGTTTTACGTGAGCAATAACATTATGGTCATGTGTCGCGATGGACGTAAATTTACCGTTTAGTAAATGATACTCGATTAACTCAATGAAGTTTAAATCGATATCTAATTTATCTTGGAAAGCAACTTCTACAGGTTCTTTATAAGCACCTTTTACGATACGTAGACGATAGTCTTTGAATTTTTCAATATCGTCTTTTGCACGGTAAAAGTAAGATTGGATCACAGTACCTACATTATTAAAAGTTTTGGATAGCTCTTCAACCATATCAAAGGAAGTTTGTAAACGACCGTAATCTTCCATATCAAAGTTAACAAATATATCAAATGCTGCTGCTTTTTCTACAATCTCATATAAATTGTCGTAGCAAAAATCAACATCAATATCTAAGCCTAGTTGAGAGGGCTTTAACGAAATATGTGCATTAACACTGTTTTCATGAATAGCTTCAATAACAGCAAGGATTTGTTCTTTAGCTTTCGTTGCTTCTTCTTCAGTTGAAACAAATTCCCCTAAATTATCTACTGTGCAAGAGATATTATGTGCATTAAGTTCTTTGATGCTTGCAATTGTTTCTTCAATATTTGTACCAGCTACTACATTTTGTGCTCCTAATTTTAGACCGTATTTTTTGGCAGAACTATTTAATAGTTGGTTTTCAGATAAGTGGATGAAAAAATCGCGTAATAACATGGTCATTCTCCTCACTGCATTTTCTTCTTAGTATAACATAATTTAGAAAATATATATTGATTTCACTATAACAATTATTTCATTTCAAGTAGTTGCATGCGTTCATTAAAAAGTGCAGGATAGCTTAAAAAACCTATCATTATGCTCGATAATGTCGCAGTTGTTAGAAGGGCGAAAATGATTAGTAGTTGAAATTGTACTGCTTGAATAGGGTCTGCACCACCAATTATTTGGCCGCTCATCATACCTGGCAATTGTACGAGACCAATCGTTTTTTGGCTTTCGATTGTAGGGATCATACTTGTTTTTACCGCATTAATTAGCTGTCGATGAATTGCTTGTTTTGGTGTGCCTCCAAGGGATAAAATTAACTCAATTTCATTTTGGTGACTTGTAATTTCTGCTGTAAAACGATTTAAAAATAAAATAGATAATACCATTGAGTTGCCAATCATCATACCACTAATTGGAATAATATATTGTGCAGTTGCTGGAACAATATTAAAGCCAAGCAATACACCTTGTGTAACAAATTCTATTACAATAAGAGTTAGTGCTATTTTCCAAGTAATTCCTTTAATACCCTTTCCTTTTTTGCGAGCATTTAATGTTGCCACTACGATCATTAATGCAACCATAAGAAAAATATACATATAGCTTTGGGCATCAAAAACAAATTTTAAAATATAGCCTACTGCAAGCAGTTGAATAATTGAACGTATTGTTGCAAGGATTGTATCTTTTTCAAGTCCAAGCTTTAACGTTTTGGACAGTAACAGTGGGATAAAAACAAAAATTAATGTTAGGGAAAGCGATATATAGGTCATGCATTTACCCCCTGTACAAATTCTGCGACACGTGGATCTGTAGGGGCGTTTAGTAAGGAGCTTTTACCTGTTTCAATTAGCTCACCATCCATCATGACCCAAGTATAGTGCCCGATTGTTAATGCTTGCTGTAAATTATGCGTTATCCAAATCATTGTGACATTGTATTTTTTATTGATAGAAGCAATAAGTGTCTCAATTTCCTGCACGGATTGACGGTCTAATGCAGATGTGATTTCGTCTAACAATAAAATAGAAGATTGATTAATAAGTGTTCTGGCAATAGAGACCTTTTGCCGTTGTCCGCCTGATAACCCATTTGTAGGACGTTGTAAAAAGCTCTGATCTAATCCAACATCTTGTAAATATTGAATGGCTTCTTGCTTTGTCAGTTTTTTTCCTTGTAACGAACGTGGAAGTGCAAGATTTTCAAACACTGTGCCCGCTATCATGGGTGCTGCTTGAAGAGCAATGCCTACATGTTTTCTTAAAGTAGTTGGTTCGTATGTATAAATAGATTGATTATCAATTAATATTTGACCATCTGTTGGCGTTAATAGACCATTACACAATTTGAGCAGAGTTGTTTTACCAGCACCTGAAGGACCAACTAAAGTTGTGATTTTGCCTTTAGGGAATGACCCTGTAATCGCTTTTAATATCGTTTTGTTATTTGCTGAAAAGCTGACCTGTTGAAGGTGAATAGCAGGCTCGTATAACGTATTCATATAGTTGAACTCCTTTATAATAGTAAGTAAAATAACTGTAGCATGAAATTATGGAGAGCTACAGCCGTTTTACATTTTTTGCATTTTGTAGATTTTGATGATCATTATGAATGTAAGGGGAGCAGGGGATGGATGTATTATATGTAGATACACTAACATATGCACAGGGCACTTTGTATATCGTTGCCTCAGATGAAGGTCTTGTATATATCGGAACACCAAATGTATCGTTTGACGAGGTAGAAGTGTGGGCGAAAAAGCCATTTAAAGGCTATCGCTTTGAAGAACATAAAGTAAAGTTACAACCTTATATAAAGCAATTAACAGCTTATTTTAATGGAGAGCTTACTGAATTTGATTTGCCGATACATGTCAAAGGGACTCCGTTTCAACTAGCAGTATGGGATGCCTTAAAGGAGCTACCATACGGTGCAACTGCAACGTACTCAGACATTGCACATCGCATCGGGAATCCGAAAGCGGTAAGAGCTGTGGGTAGTGCTATAGGTGCCAATCCTATATTAGCGATTATTCCGTGTCATCGTGTGATTGGAAAAAATGGTAAGCTAACAGGTTTTCGTAGTGGATTAGCGATGAAAGAATTTTTACTTGAGCTAGAGAGAGTATAAACAAGAATGTGCATAAGCTGCTTCTTATGCACATTCTTGTTCTTTATTGAGAAGGAATAAAAGCTTGCTGGACACTATACATGTTCTTCTTTGACAACGGTGTGTGTTTTACCGAAATGAGTTAAACGATGTGCAAATGTTTCTCCTCGTACGGCAGAGCCTTTGAAAATATCCTGAAATTCATAAGCTGGAGCGCCATGTTCGATGACATCTAGGCCAGAGACTTCTTCTTCAGAAGAAACACGTAATGGCACAAATGCTTTTATTATAAATAAACCAGCTGTTACTGAAACGCTAACCCAGGCAATTGTAGCAATAACGCCAATTGCTTGCACACCTAATAGGCCAAAGCCCCCTCCATAAAATAACCCTCGACCACCAATATCAAACAAGCCAACTGCTAGGGTACCCCAAGCACCACAGATACCGTGTACAGCAATTGCCCCAACAGGATCATCAACTTTTAATTTCCATTCAATAAAGCGGACACCCTCAACTAATAATGGAGCAGCAATCAAGCCGATCATGATTGAACCGATAATACTAACATTAGCAGCCCCGGCAGTAATAGCTACGAGCCCTGCTAAAGCACCGTTTAATGTTAGTGAGCCATCAATATGACCATATCGAAACTGCGTATAAAAGGCAGTTGCGACAACTCCAGCAGCCGCTGCGAAAAATGTATTTGCGATTACAATAGGAACAAGTTTAGGATCAGCGGCTAGTGTAGAAGCACCATTGAAGCCGAACCAACCAAACCAAAGTAAAAATACACCTAGAGCTCCTAATGGGATACTATGTCCTGTAATAACGTTAACACGACCATTTTCATATTTTCCAAGACGGGGACCAACCATGACTGCTGCTACAAGTGCCGCAACTGCACCTGTTAAGTGAACAGCGGTAGATCCTGCGAAGTCAACAAAGCCAAGATCTGTTAACCAACCTTGATCACTCCATACCCAATGGCCAACAACAGGATAAACAAGTGATGACATGAGAATAATAACGCCGATATAAGCAAAGATATTAGTACGCTCCGCCACTGCTCCAGATAAAATTGTTGCTCCAGTTGCTGCAAACATCGTTTGGAAGATAAAGAAGGAAAGATCATCTACACCATTTAAAGCAAAGCCACTTGTACCGAAGAAACCGCCAGCTGAATCACCAAACATAATAGCGTACCCACATAGAAAATAGACAATACCGCCAAGTGAAATAGTAAGGAAGTTTTTCATAATAATATTGACTGCGTTTTTTGAACGCGTAAAGCCAGCCTCAACCATCGCAAAACCAGCGTGCATAAAGAATACTAAAATTGTACCGAGCATTACCCAAACTAAATTTACAGATAATATTACTTCATCCATATATGTGCCCCCCTTATTCTACAGCAATCGATCCGACTTCTTTTGTGCGGATACGAATTGCTTGTTCTACTGGATAAATAAAGATTTTTCCGTCTCCAACCTTGCCAGTTGCTGCATCACGTAATAAAACTTCTACAATAGGATCTACTTTTTCATCATCAACAATCATTTCTAATTTCAACTTCGGCAAAAATTCAATTTCATAGGTATTTCCACGAAATAACCCAGTCCGACCTAATTGCTTTCCGCAGCCAGCTATTTCAGAAACACTTAGTCCTGCAATTCCTTCCTGTGCCAGTCCGTCCCTAACAGCGCCGAAAACTTCGGGACGAATGATTGCTTCTATTTTTTTCATCACTACCAGCTCCTTGTCGTAATTTTAATTTACATGTTAAAACGGCATAAAAAACAGTGCAATGGTTTTTTTATAATGCGTGTTATGTTTTGTTACATAGTATATTTCGGATTTCGTACTAGTTTAGGAAAAAGGTTTTTATAAGGGGAATGAAAGCGGTACTAAAAAATGTGTCTAAATTGTGTATGATTCAAAATTTTCTGATTTTAATGTAAGGAAACCTCACATTAAAATAGAGGAATGTAAAACGCAAGAATTTGGGTATATAGTGTATACTAGGACTAATTATCAAAGCGGAAGAAGGGGTTTCTTGTGAGATCAAACTATGCAGATGATAGCTTAGCGCTACACACGGACTTGTACCAAATCAATATGGCAGAATCGTATTGGGCTGATGGTATACATAATAGAAAAGCAGTTTTTGAACTATATTTTAGAAAATTACCTTTTGGCAATGGTTATGCAATTTTTGCGGGATTAGAGAGAATTCTTGAGTATTTACGTGATTTTCGCTTTAGTGATTCGGACATAGCATATTTGCGTGAAGAGGTTGGTTATAAAGAGGATTTTATCGAGTATTTAAAAAATATTCGTTTTACTGGAGATATGTATTCTATGGTGGAAGGAGAAACTGTTTTCGCTAATGAACCAATTATCCGCATTGAAGCGCCGTTAGTGGAGGCGCAACTAATTGAAACCGCATTACTTAACATTGTGAATTACCAAACCTTAATTGCAACAAAGGCTAGTCGTATTAAACAAATTATAAAAAATGAAGTGGCGATGGAGTTCGGTACACGACGCGCTCAGGAGATGGACGCAGCAATTTGGGGAACGCGTGCGGCGTTTATTGGTGGTTTTGCTTCAACTAGTAATGTGCGAGCAGGTAAACTCTTTAATATACCAGTATCAGGTACACATGCACATGCACTTGTACAGGCCTATAAAAATGATTATGATGCATTTCACTCCTATGCAAAACGTCATCGTGATTGCGTATTCCTTGTAGATACTTATAATACGTTAAAATCGGGTGTGCCAACAGCGATCCAAGTGGCTAAAGAGCTTGGAGACAAAATTAATTTTATTGGAATTCGATTAGACAGTGGGGATATAGCTTTCTTGTCAAAAGAAGCACGACGTATGTTAGATGAGGCGGGCTTCCAAAACGCTAAAATTATCGTATCAAATGACTTAGATGAATACACGATCTTAAACTTAAAGGCTCAAGGTGCAAAAGTTGATGTGTGGGGAATTGGTACAAAGCTTATTACTGCATATGATCAACCAGCTTTAGGGGCTGTTTATAAAATGGTCGCTATTGAAAATGACGATGGGCAATTAGAAGATACGATTAAAATTTCTGCGAATGCTGAAAAGGTAACGACGCCAGGTCTTAAACACGTATATCGCATTATTGATCGAAAGAATGGCAAGGCAGAGGGAGATTACATCACGATGCAAGATGAAAATCCTCAATCAGAGGAAAGAATTAAAATGTTCCACCCTGTTCATACATTCGTATCAAAATTTGTAACGAACTTTGAAGCTAAGAATTTACATCATCATGTAATTAAAAATGGTGAAATACATTATCAAAATCCTACTTTGGAAGAAATGCGCGATTATGCAGCTAATAATTTAGAGTTGTTATGGGATGAATATAAACGCGCCATGAATCCTGAGAAATACCCAGTCGATTTAAGCCAAAAATGCTGGAATAATAAAATGCGTAATATTGAAGAAGTAAGTGAAATGGTCAATCGATTGTAAAGCGTAAGGAGTGAAGGACAAAATGACATTACAGCAAGAAATCATTAAGGAATTACGTGTATTACCTACTATTGATGAGCAGGAAGAGATTCGCAAATCCATCGATTTTTTAAAGGAATATGCTCGTCGCTATAGCTTTGTAAAGGGATTTGTTCTCGGGATATCAGGTGGTCAAGACTCCACATTAACGGGAAAAATAACACAGCTTGCAGTTGATGAGTTAAATGCCGAGGTCGGGGAAGCAAAGTATTCATTTTGGGCTGTCCGCTTACCATATGGTGTGCAGGCTGATGAAAAGGACTGTCAGGATGCCATTGATTATATTAAACCTACGAAAACCTTCACAGTAAATATTAAAAATGCCGTCGATGCTAGTATGGAATCATTAGCTAATGCAGGTATTGAGGTCAGTGATTTTGTAAAAGGGAATGAAAAGGCACGTGAGCGAATGAAGGTGCAATATTCTATTGCTGCTATGAATAATGCTGTTGTGCTTGGGACAGATCATGCTGCAGAAGCAATTACAGGTTTTTACACTAAGTTTGGAGATGGTGGTGCGGATTTAATGCCAATCTTCCGTCTCAACAAGCGTCAGGGGAAACAAATATTAACTGTGCTTAATTGTCCAGAGCATCTTTATTTAAAGGTACCAACTGCAGATTTAGAGGAAAATCGCCCTTCTTTACCAGACGAAGCAGCACTTGGTCTGACATATGACCAGATTGATGATTATTTAGAAGGGAAGGAGATCCCTGAAGAAGCTCGTAAAACATTAGAAGGGCATTATTTACGTTCTCAACATAAACGTCATATGCCGATTACAATATTTGATGATTTTTGGAAGTAATATATAGGCTATCACCACCAGTCTCTACTCCAATCAACCTATATCAATTTCGCCTTGGCGTAATTGCGTCCGGATTTTGAATTGTGCTCAGGCCTGCACGATGCAGGTCAGTTAGCCGTTTTCGCAGGATGCGAAGATTTTAGGCTAACATCCTTAAATTCATTCCTTTGAAAATCCGTGACATCCGCCGGAGGCTTTATCTTCATTCAGTAGGGGGGATGGAGCCTATTGATAGGGAACCACATCCGTATTTATCTCACTACCTTCAGAGGTAGGAGTCTTCTACTGAATGAAGATAAAAGGCATGCGCTTTAACAAATGTCATTCTCAACTTCTATGATAAGCCAATAAATATTTGGGAAAAGAGTTATAAGAAAAAGTGATTATTACTTTTTCAGATAGCCCTTTTCTCCTTTTTTTTAAAGATTTGGTTCTACACCGTTAATTTTTCGCATATAATGTCGATATAAATACCTATAGAGCTGATAAAAAGTAAAGGAGGGTAATTATTTATGAGGACTTCTAGAGTAAGTGCGACGACAAGTAGTATATTTCGGAACGAGCAACAGTATTTACATGCAGGGGATATAAGCCACAATTTTGGACAAAATCCGAAACAACAGTTTAAAAAGAGTATGCAAAAAAATAAAGATAAGAAGAGTACGGACAACACTAAACAACTTCAACAACGCTCAAATAAAATAGAGGCTAGTTATTTGGACGGCGCATATGATTTACAAATACGCAATGAATTAAATGAAACTGCCGTTAAGCTAAGTCTTGTCAGCAAGCAAAAGAAGCTTCTCAATAGTTACCGCTCTTCTGTATAACATCATAAATCGAACTCTCTGCATCATTTTGGATGTAGAGAGTTTTTTATGTGCGCCCGGCATGCGCATGAACTATAGGGTGTAAGTCCCGACCCCCGGAGACAGAAGTAGGGGATAGCCAAGAGCAAGGGTGTCCG